>CALXXQ010000039.1 GCA_944392715.1 uncultured Brachyspira sp. | reverse complement strand
AAGAAAAAATTGAACAGCTTGAAAAAATAGACTGGACAAAAGATAATACATTACCTAATTTAAATAAAAATACATTAAAAGAGCTTAATTTAGAAGATAAACCCGTCTTATTAAAAAAGAATATAATTGAAAAAAATAAGGCAAGCCACCCTGATATTACTGAAGAAAAAGCTAAAAGAATAATAGGAAATGCTTTATATAGACCAGAATTGATATTAAAGGCAAATATTGATAAACCAGCATATCATAATTTTATATCAAGAACAGATGATAAACATAGCGATTTAGTATTATTAGAATTATCTGATGAAAAAGAAAATTATGAGATAGTTAATTATCATGTAGTAAGAGATAAGGATAGAAATAAAAAAGAAGAATTACATAAAAAGATAATAAATAAAAAAAGCTAAGATGGAAGGACGCCCGTTCCCTTCATCGCAGTACTTGAAAATCAAGCAAGCGGCAGTCGAGGGCGGCAAATTTTCTGCCATTCATCCTAGCTATGATTATAGTTTAACAAAGTTTTTATGATAAGTCAATACGAAAATAAAAAAAATATTAAACAGCGATAAACTAACTATAGTATAAATCTTTTTTCATTAATTGATTTTATACTTTAGTTATGCTTAGCTTATTTGACACGGCAAAAAGAATATTAAAGTCTTTCTTTGATGACAATTTATTCAGCATTAATGATATTTTATCAAAAACAAAAATTGAGGCACTTGTCAGAGCAATAGATAAAGGCATAAAAAAGGATTATGATAAGGTATTAAAAAGTGTCAATAAAGAAGTACGCTCTAAATTAAAAAATGAATATAACAAATTTATAAAAAAAGGTGTTTTTAGAACTGCCCCATCACTTCAAAAATATAAAATTGAAGATTTAAAGCCTGATTTCAGAAAGGAATTAGAAAGCAGAATAAACGTTTCATTATCGTATATAACAACTCAAGACCAAAACACAATAGAAGAAATAAAAAACAGATTAATTAACTTTGCCTCAATACCGCACCTCACGCCACAGGCGGACATTCGTCATAAAAACTTAAAAGAATTAGAATACGACTTTTGGAACGATGTAATACCTGCTAAAGTAAAAAAGAATTATAAAACTTCATCTTGGCAGAATATGATAATTCGAGACCAACAGCATAAACTCACTTCTAATATGACATACATTACAGCAACTAAAAACAATGCTATAGGCTTCATTTGGAAAAATAGAAAAGACATTAGAGTAGTAGGCAATCCCTCAGGACTTTATCCAAGCGGGAATAAAATGCATAATAATCATTGGAAGCGTGAAGGAAAACTTTATTTATTTAGAGACAGTGAGGCACTTAAAAAAGGTTTAATCAAAAAAACTAACGATGTTCAGTACGCTGATGAAATTGAGGACGGACTTCCTGGCATACCTATAAACTGCAGATGTACAATGCGTTTAATTTACAGGTTATACGAAATACCTGCTGAATATAAAAATATAATAACAGAAAAAGGAAAGGAGATGTCATAAAATGGCAGGAGATAAAACTAAACTATTAAATAGAGCCTCAAAAGAGTTTACATCAAAAACAGTTCCCTGTGTCTGTTATAGTGCCTCAAAGATTAATTTAGAAAACGGATTTTGCTATATTTTGATAGATAAAACAAAAAGTACAATCATTAAAAACATAGCGATTCATTCTAATAAAAATAGAGAAATGACTTTGTCGGGGCAAATGGACATCGGAGAATATATTATACAAACTCCTGTTTCATTGAGTGATTCTTTCAAAGAAACTCCTGAACTTTTTATTTTAAGTTATGACAATAATTTCTTTATGGTTCACTCTTTAATCGCATACAATCAGGAAGCGAATCATTATGATTATAGAGCTGAGATATTACAGAATAAAAATAAAGGTTTTATAGTTTATGATATTACAGAAATAAGCAGCAATTTATTAAATAATTCAATACCGCTTTGGATTTATAATAAAGACAGATTGAATATTGCTGTTTATCCTTCATATTTAAGTCCTTTGAACCTTGAAACTCCTTATTTAAGTGTTGAAGTAATTGACACTAAAGGGCTTTCAATGCCTAGATACGAAAAAGAAAATGAAAATAATTATGCGGGGCAATGGAAACAGGACACTATAAGGCTTCATTTAATAAATGCCGCATCTGAAACGCAGCAGGAATTAGCATACAACATACAAACATTAGCACAGAATTATAATGAAAATGTATTTGGAGTAAATGATTTTATTAATTTCAAAAGTGTTTCGGATGACAGACAAAAAGGCTTTGGGATAGTGAGTAATAAAGCTATAAGCGATTTTAAGATAAATTATTATCAGGAAACAGTAACAAGCAATATTGTAACTGAATTAATAAAAAGCATAATAGTTCAAGTAAATAAACAAGAAATAACTTTATTTAATGCGGAGGAAATAAATAATGGCTAGACCTAATCCATTACAACCAGTTATAGTAAATGTAAAAGTATTAGGCGTGAATGTCCCTGAAGATTATACCAGAGTTTTTGGGATAGTCAGTTATGGAGACACTAATTTACCAGCTAATACTTTAAAAACAATTAGTAAAAGCGAAATAGCAGATTTAGAATTAAAAGAGGGTTCATATACAGAAAGTTTCTTGAACTCTTTTTTTACTAATAACGCTATGGGACAAATTAATGTTTTGGAAACAAGAACAGTACCAAACATTAAACAGTATGCCGCAGGCGATTATTATGTGGACGGAAGTCAGGCATACAAATGCTTACAAGCAGATACTGCTACAAGCGAAACAGATTTAAAACCTACAAAACTTTCTGAAGGCAGTTATTGGGAAACTACATCAGATCCTAAAAGCTATGAAGCTGATGATTTGTATGTTAATACTCAAGGCGAGACATATAAATGTATTCAAACAGATACCGCATTGAGTGCCGCAGATTTGACTCCTACTAATTTAAGCAGCACAGAATATTGGACAAATATAACAAGCGAAATAGTTTCTGATGCTGTTCAGGTTTTAAGTGATTTTGCGGCAAGCGGAGAATTAAGAGTTTATGAATGGGCTTGTCCTACAGCATTTTACACTAATACTGATTTTATTGCTTTGGTAAAATCTTATTCAGGCGTAACAGCAGGACAATATTTTTCTTTAGAGCTTCCTGAAGGCACAGACCCAAGCATAGATGAAACATTTGCTTTATACATAAAAAGTAAAAGTTTTGCCCCTGTTTATCCTTCTTCTGTTGAGGGAGAAAGTGCGAACGGTGCTATAGTTGGAATAAAATCAAGCAATGTTTATAATTTAAGTGTAAGTAATTGGCTCTCTTTGCTTCAATGGAAAACTATTTACGGAATCACCCCGCAAGATAAGCTTTCTAATTCTTTAGTAAAGGCTTTAAATAGCAATGGCTGCAGCTGGATAGGTTCATTCAATAATGATGTTGTTATACTAGGCGGGATGGTAGCAGACGGCAAGAATTGGGAATATTATTTTGCTTTAGATACTTTTATATTCCAGATTATAGCAGGGGTTGGAGCAATGATGATAAATGGTTCTAATAATCCGTCTCAAGCAGTTACTTTCGACCAAAACGGTATTAATATGGTTAAAAATAAATTAGCAGCTATAAGTAATACTATGTTTACTTATAGAGTATTAGGAGATTTCGGTTCTGATTATGATACAAATACAAACGCAATATTAAACGTTGGAGAATGGGCTGCTATTGATTTTGCTGCTTACAAAGCTAATCAATATCAGGACTGGCAAGACGGAATATACAATGGGGCTTCTTGTTATGCCGCAATAGGACGTTTTATATTACAAGTAGTACCTAACATTACAGTAGAATAAAAAAACAAGCGACCAACGCGGGCAAGGGAGCATAACAACAATAGGAGTTAAAAAATGCAGTTACCAAGCTATTTAGAAAGATTTATTAATAAAGCCGTTACAAGCTTGATTTTTCCAGATGATCCTGATTTGAATTTGACAGCTTTCGATATGGGAGAAGATGCGGCTTCAATGACTATAGATGAAGAGACAGTAAAAAGATTAAAAGTTAATTTTGGAGATGTAGGGGCAGTTGAAATGGCTGTTCCTGTTACAATTAATGTTTCTATTATTAAAGTTGTAACACCTGCGGAAACTTGGAGAAAGAGAATATTTACAAACGGACTTGTAAGCGGAGCAAATAGAACCTGCGTATTTACTGATGATGTAGGGAATGAATATAGTATATTTGCTTGTACTTTGTCTATGGGTGAGGTTACAGCAAATGCCTCAAGCCCTGTTTATACTTTTACAGTAAAAGGAACATTAGCAGTAAATACAGAGCTTTACGGCGTTTTAATAGGATAATAATAAGGAGAATGTATGAATAATGCTAGCATAGACTATAATACAGCAAATATAGTTTTTCCAATAAACACACCAGATGGAGAAATTAAAGTTTTTCTTCCGCCTTCCAATAAAGATGAAATAAAATCTAATGCTTTAGTGCTTGGAGGATTTGCGGGATATATTGATAATATCAGTATGCCTGTTCTTTTAACTGATTATGATATTTATATTGATGAGGCAATAGAAAAACTTGCTGATGAAAAATACAATATCAATGATCCCCGTCATAAAAAATATATTGAAGACAGTAAATTAAAAATGGCTGCTATGCTTGAACGTTCTATTGCCGCAGGCTACTATTTTGAAAATAATGAAGTTAAATCATTAAACGGCATTGACAGTGAGGCAAAAGAATTAATAAAGGCTTCTTTGCTTTTTTTTATTGTAATACTTCGTTATATGAAACCTCGTTTAAAAATAGAAGAATGGGAAGAGAAAATAACAGAGTTCTCAATAACTTTTACATCATTGAATGTTACGGAATGGAAGAATACTTCTATGACACAATCACAAACCCAAGAGACTTCAGAGCAATAGGGCTTCATATTTATAGAAATGGAAATGTCGAGAGGATTCCTGCCGAAAATAGCATTGCTGATTTTCTTTTCAGGTACCCTTTCGATTATTTCAAAGATTATGTTGATACATATTTCAGTAATGAAGTAAAAAAAGATTTGAAAGAAAAAGGAATACAAAATTATAACAGCTTACTTAATTATGTTAAAAAAAGTTTTTAAGGAATATTAAAAATGCTTATTCAAAGTTTACTCGGCTCTGCCTCTGTATTAAATAATAATGCGGGATTTAATTTTCAGGCTATTACGGCAAAATATAATAAGTTTGCTGTAATTCTTCCTGATACAGTGAGCATTATGAGCGGATATGTTACGCCTGTTGATGTGCCTTTGCCTCTAATAGGTTTTGAAGTAAAGTATAACGGAGATATTCCTTTTTTAGTGAATGAATATTCAGAATATCCTTATTTAAATAAACAGCTTTTAATAGACGGAGCCGTGAGGCAGAATGCCGATTTTTCTGTGATACTTCATAATTTAATAACAAATCTTAATCCTTGGACTGTTCAAATGATAACTAATCAAATATTTGTTGATGCCTTAGAGTTTTATGTTCAGAAAGGAGGAACTTTTAATATTCTCACGCCTTGGGGAGATATTAAATATGCTGTGCTTGTCGGTTTATACGGCATTGAAAATGAGGGAGGACAAAATGGTATTTCATTCAGATTGGATTTAAAAACTCTAACGCCTGTTTATAAAAGTGAGAAAGAAAAACTTGTTAGTACATTGAGTAAATATATAACAGGAGTTATTATATGACACTTCTACAATCTTTTGCTTTTACTGTAAATACTGAAGGCACTTTTGCCGAACAATATCCTGATTTAAGAACAGGTTTCTACACACAGAAAATAACAATCGGTAATAATTCATACACTTTCAAAATATTTCCTAACTTTTATATGGAAAATGCGGATATTTCTATATTGAATGAGGCAGAAGAAGTTATTCTCAGCAATATTCCTTTTAATATTAGTGAGGATATAAACTATTTAATTGGAGACATTTCATTTAATAATTACAAATTAGTCTATAACATAAAGAAACAGCAGTTTGAACTTTATTCTTTATCATAAACTAACTAAAGTATAAATCTTTTTTAGAAAAATAAATGTATAATAAAATCATCTAATTAATAGTGTATACATCGCACTCTTTACATATACACTAAATCATTTAATTAGAAAAGGAGGATGTTTTTCCTAGAAACTAT
>CALXXQ010000038.1 GCA_944392715.1 uncultured Brachyspira sp. | reverse complement strand
CGCCTCTTATAAGTACGCGGTTGTGTTCCTGTAATGTATGGTCTATACCAGGAATATAAGCTGTTACTTCCATACCGTTAGTTACTCTTACACGAGCAATTTTACGCATAGCTGAGTTAGGTTTTTTAGGAGTTGTTGTTGTTACACGAGTACATACTCCCTCTCTTTGCGGACATTTCATTAATGCAGGCGACTTTGTTTTATTTATTATGCGCTTGCGACCTTTTCTTACTAATTGATTAATTGTAGGCATAAAATACAAAACCTCTAAATTCTTTATTTTTTTATAAGTCAATCCATTTCAAGGAATGACAGAATTAATATTTCTTTATAAACTTCAAACACGAAACAGTATTTAATAACTGAGCAATTATAGTATTAAAAATTAATCATATCAAGAAAAAACATACTATACGCTTTAATCGCTTTTATGAAAGTGAGAGCATTATAAAACAACTATACAAAAAAATCAATAGTATTTAATACTTTTTTTATTTTTTTATCAATAAAAAACTTAATTATACTATAATATATTAAAAATATTTATGCTAAATATTGCAAAAAAAACGCATTTATAGCATAATTACTACTCATAATATTTTGGGGACTATTTATGAATAATGCAAATCAGATAAACATAGAAAATTTAAAATTTGATGATAAAGGTTTAATACCTGCCATAGTAATAGATTATTATACAAAAGAAGTTTTAACTCTTGCATATATGAATAAAGAAAGTTTAAAAATAAGTATAGAAGAAAATAAAACTTGTTTCTACAGCAGAAGCAGACAAGAACTATGGAGAAAAGGAGAAACTTCTGGAAATTATCAGCATATACAATCTATAAAATCTGATTGCGATAATGATGCATTAATTATAGAAGTTATAAAAGACGGCCCCGCATGTCATACAGGAAGCGAATCTTGTTTCTTTAATGAAGTGTATTCAAAAGAAGATTATAAAGATTTTTCTATAGATAAACTTTATGAACTTATAAAGGGAAGAAAAACAAATCAAACAGAAGGTTCTTATACTACATATCTTTTCAATAGCGGTATAGATAAAATATTAAAAAAAGTTGGAGAAGAATGCACAGAAGTTATAATAGGTGCTAAAAACGACAGTAATAAAGAAACAATATATGAGATATCAGATTTGCTATACCACACTCTAGTTTTAATGGTAGAAAAAGGCATAACTATTAATGATATAAAAGACGAATTGGCAAGCAGATCAATAATAGATAAAAAAGAAAAACAAAAAAGCATGAAATAAAAACATCACATAAAATATATAGCATATTATATGTTTATTTCAGATTATATTAAAACATAATTTTTAATCAAAAAATAATATTCTATAAAAAATAAAAATAAATAATCATAAAAATATATCTAAAATAATCAATATACATATATTTTATATTCATATACCAGTGTATACTAGGTATTATAAAAAATAAATTACTTTATGGAAATATGCTATGAAAACACTATCTATTATTTCAATTTTATCATTCTTATTAATAATTTCATGTACTAAAGATTATGGTGTAAAAATAACTAAACCTGGAGCAGATTTAATACTTTCAAAAATGCAAAGCGGAAATTGGGCTGGTGCTACTGCTAATGGTAATAATCTTAATATAAATACAGGAGGACATGCTGGAAACTATACTTTTGAAGAACCTGTATTAGGAATAGGCGGAGTTTATAAAAAAGATGATGGTAGCTATATAATGGCTGCTCCTGCAGGAAATGAACTTTATGTAGTTGGAATGGATGAAAATGCTAAAAAAGCTGTTGATGCTATACTTGATGTACTTGATGATGAAGGCGGAGAAGCTATTGTAGGCAATTTAATAAGTGCTGTTATTGACGGCGGTGCTCAAAATATAGATTTGAGTAATTCTGATAAAATATTAGCTGGTACTAATTTATCTCCTGAAAAAAGAGCTGAAATTGAAAGCATATTAGCAAATTCAAGCGGTAAATTCACTGGCGGCGAAGCTATTAAATAATATATGAGTTTTATTATGAAAAAAATTTTAATATTTTTATCTATTTTATTTTGCTTTAATATTTATGTTTATGCCAAAGGTCTTCCTCTTTCTACAGAAGTAACAGGAGATGATTATAGCTGGATAAAAGGAAGACAAATGATAAGTGTTAACCTAAATCCTGGCGGAGCAGTATTTTATCCATTGCTATTTAATACTGCTGTTAATAATGCTGTAAATTTAACAGGACTTATAGGTGTTAATTTAGGAGATATTAATAAATATTTTGATTATGCTGATGCTAAAGGATCTGCATGGTATATACCTTCAATCTCATATTCATTATTTGTACATAATCAAATATCACTTGAAGTAGGAATAGGACTTTATTCAGGTACTTATAATTTAAATATATCAAAAGAAAATGCAGGAAAATTATTAGAGGCTTTAGGACAAGGAAATTATTCTGGTGTTGTAGGAACAGATACCACTTTCAATGCTTCATTTATGTTTATGCCTTCAACTTTCGGTGTAAAATTTTACGGGCCTAAAAGACAGTTTTATAATGCATTTCGTTTTGGTATAGATGCATTCTTTTATACTGTTTCTACACAAAACGGACTTACTGGCATAAAAACAGATCATACAGTTTATGATGCTGCATTATATGTATCTTATGAAATAGGATGGAATATAGAGTTATTCCCTACTAAAGAATGGAGAGTAAAACCTACTATAGATATAGCATTGCTTGAAATAGGATACTATGTAAGACCTTGGACTGAAAATGTATATAATACTGTAACAGGCGGTGTTACTTCTCTAACTGCAGGATTTTCTGTATTTAATATTCCTGCTTGGAATAGTTTCCCTACTTGGGCTAGATATCTAATGAATATAAGATTTGCATTGTTCCCTAGAATAGGGTTTAGTTTAAGATTTTAATGGGTTTGTATTATGAATATAAAGAAAATAATTATTTTTATATCTTCAATAGTTTTTATATCAAGTGCTGTACTTAATGCACAAGATTATTTAAAACATTCATTAGGCATAGATTTTGGAACTACTTTATTTGCTATGGGTACAATACCAATCATTACAGATTTAGTATTTAAACCTAGTGAAGGGGCAAGCGGAAAATTTTATGATGGTAAATTTGGAATAAGATTATCATATAATTACACATATCTCCCTAAACAATCTATAGATGTAACTTTAGGATTTTATGCTTTTGATACTCATTATGGAAGTTCTGGAAATCCTACTACAGATGGGGCTGGAAATATCATAAGTTCAGCAGCTCTAAATAAATTCTATAATGGAAGTACAATAGCTATACCTGCTTCAATAGGCGTAAGATTTTACTTCAATAAAAGCAATACTCCAAGCGGATTCTTCTTATTGCCTAAAGTAGGTATGACAACATTTATAGTAAATGGTAAAGAATTAAGAGATGATGGAAGTATTAGATATAAAACTACTGCTGTTTATGATTTTTATATCTCTGGAGAAATGGGATTTAGAATAGACTTGTTTTCTCAAATGGGATCTGATTGGGATGTTCGTCCTTTTATAGATATATCTTTACTTGATTTTGGATATTCATTTACTCCGGGTATAAGATTGATACCTCTTCCAAGATTGGCTATAGGTATATTATTTTAATAATTGATAATGTTTTATAAGGTTTTTATCATGAAAAGAATTTTATTATTAATAATAATGACTTGCTTTATGAGTTCATCTTTATTTCCATTAATTGAATCATTTTATTTAGCACCTAAAGTTGTATATAATTTTAATGATTCTGGTGTTAATAATGATAAGGGAAAACGTATAATGAATAATTATCTTGGAGCTGGATTTTCATTTGGATTTGATTTCTATAAATATCAAAGAAGTTTACCTTTAAGACTTGAATTAGAATATACTTTTAAAGATGGTATGACAGGAAATTATCATACTGCTAATATAGTAAAGCAATCTCAGCATTCAATATTAGCTGGAGCATATTACAGCATTCATATATTTCATATAAAAAAGAGCGAATTAAGAACTATTACTGCTGAAGAAATATATAGAAGAACTCCAATAATGTCCTTATATTTAGGACTTTTAATGGGAACTAAAATAAATGCAAATACTTATGACAGATGGTTTGAAGACGGCGGAAAAGTAAAAGCTACTGTAACTGTACCTAGTCCTACATTTGCAATAGGCGGAGCTGTAGGATTTGATATATATGTTACTAGTTTTCTTAATTTAGATATAGGATACAGGATATTGTACGGACTTGATAATGTTCTATCGCATGAATTTGCTATAGCAGCAAGATTCCCTATACCAGATCTTAGGAAGTAAGAATTATGAAAAAAATAGTTTTATTATTATTAACATTGATTGCACTTGCTTCATGCAAAACATCAACTATGATTATAATGCCTGTACAGAATATTCAAATGCCTGCTTATCCTCCTCAAAGCCATTTAGAAGTAGGAGAAAAAAGCAAATATAAATTTAATAGTCATTATAATTTATTAAATAATAGTTTAGGTATGAATAGTAATTTATTCCATAGCGGTATTTTTAATACTAATAATTTATTTAGAAAAAATTTTGTTTATTTAAAATAAAAGGGTTGTTATATGAAACGATTAGTAATTATATTATTATTTTTTATTGTTGCCTTTTCAAATAAAAGTCTATCAGCAGCAATTTACTCAGGTGTTTATATAGCCCCTAAAATTAATTTTAAACATGAGGCTCTAAATAAAACTAATAGATTAGAATTAGGAAAGCTTCCTTTTCGTGAAAAAAATAATTATATAGGCGGCGGTTTTGCTGTAGGATACGATGTGTTTAGAAAAACAAGATTAGTACCTTTAAGATTCGATATAGAATATATGTTCCAAGGAGTAATCGATAAAAAAGAAACTTGGATGCAAAGCATAATGGCAAGCATATATTATGATATAAATATCTTTTTTGTAAGAAATAATGAATTGGATAATCTTAGCACAAGAGCTCTTTACAGCAGAGTTCCTAATATGAGCATATATTTCGGACTTTCTTTTGGAAATAGATTATATCAGATGTACCATAATTATGCTGATACTATAGGAAAAGCACTTATCACTAGAAGCTCTTTTGCATTTGGAATTAATGCAGGTTTAACATATAATATACTTGATTGGCTTGCTATAGACTTAGGCTATAGATATTTATTAGGATTTGGTTTTTATGATGCTCATGAGGTGCTTCTCGGAGCTAGATTTACTATAAGATAAAATTATATTTAAGAAGTTTAATTATGAAAAACAAAATTTTTACTTTAATTTTTTTATCAGCTTTAGTTATATTCTCTATATCATGTTCTACTAATGATAAGTATGTTATTGTATTAGCTTTAAGCAAACAATTGCATGCTGTATTATATAATGATAATAGCGAATCTATAAAAACAGCATCTAAGACATATACTCAAGAAAATGAAATAGCAACTGTTTCAGATTCGGTTAATACTAAAACTGAAGAAACTCCTAAAATAATAGATGAAAAAGAAGAAGCTAAAATTGCAGTAAATAATAATGATAATAAAAAAGAAACTGAAAATAAAGAACCTGAATATATACTAGAAAAAGAAGAGCTTAAAGCAGAAGAAGAAATAAAAGAAACTATGATTATAAAACAAGATGATAATGAGATATTGGTTACTGCTAATATTATAAGTTTTGATTTTGATTCTTATGAATTAAAAGAAGAGTACAATGAAGGTATAGATGAAATTTATAAATATTTAGATAAAAATAAAAATGTTAATCTTATAATAGAAGGACATAGCGACAGCAGCGGAAATTCAAATTATAATATATACTTATCAGAAAACAGAGCAAAATCTATATTTGATAAATTAGTAGATAAAGGAATAGATAGAGAAAGATTAAGATATATAGGTTATGGTTCTACACATTCATCTGAATATAATGATAAAGACAGAAAATGCCAATTCGTAATAATCAATAATTCAAAAGAAGAAAATGAATACAAAATAGAAAATGAAACTGATATCATTAAATTAAAAAAATAAAATATATCTTTAATACTCAATAAAAAATTCTATATTTTTTCTAATAATTAAGGCTTAAATCATAAAAAAAATTTGTTTAACTAATTGCATATAAATATTGATATAATGGAGTTTTATATGCATACAAAAATTTATTCAGAAGCTCTTTATGGAATAGAAGGAATACCTATAGTAATAGAAGTTAATATATCTGAAGGACTGCCTAAATTTGATGTTGTAGGATTACCAGATCAGGCAGTAAATGAGGCAAAAGAAAGAGTAATTGCGGCAATTAATAATAGCGATAGATTTTTCCCTCCAAAAAGAATAACTATAAATTTAGCACCAGCTGATTTAAAGAAAACAGGAAGTATGTATGACTTGGCATTTGCTTTGGGTATATTATCATCAAGTGCTCAAGTATTTTTTTCTGATTTTATGGAAAAAACTATTATACTTGGGGAATTAGCATTAGACGGAAGTGTGAGAGAGATAAAAGGAATATTCTCAATGCTTCTTAATGCAAAAGAATTAGGTATAAAAAATGCTATTATACCTTTCAACAATATGGAGGAAGCTAATATTATTGACGGACTTAATCTTTATCCTGTAAAAACACTTAAAGAAGCTATAGATGCCATTGAAGGAAAGAAATCCCCTATTCTATCAGAAGGCAAATTTAATTTTAATAATGATGAAAATGAAAATATAGATTTTTCTGATGTTAAAGGTCAGGAATATGCTAAGAGAGCTGCTATGATAGCTGCTGCAGGAGGACATAATTTTATAATGATAGGCTCTCCAGGATGCGGAAAAACTTTAATAGCAAAAAGGATACCTACAATACTGCCTCCATTAACTTTTGAAGAAGCTTTAGAAATTACAAAAATATATTCATCATACGGACTTTTATCAAAGAATATGCCTATAGTAAAGAAGCGTCCTTTTAGAATACCTCATCATACTTCTTCTTATGTGAGTTTAGTAGGAGGAGGAAGAAATATTAAAGCAGGAGAAATTACATTAGCACATAATGGTATTTTATTTCTTGATGAGTTTGTAGAGTTTCAAAGCTCAGCACTTCAAACTTTAAGAGAACCTATGGAAGAAAAAACCATTACTATAAGCAGAGCAAATGGAAGTATTGCTTTTCCTGCCAATTTTACTTTGATTGCTGCTATGAATCCTTGCCCTTGCGGTTATTATGGAGATGAAAAACATACTTGCAGATGCTCTGATATAGCAAGAAAAAAATATATTGCTAAACTTTCAGGTCCTATACTTGACAGAATAGATATATCAATAGAGGTTCGTGCAGTTGAGTATGCTAAAATGACTTCAAAAGCTGATGGTGAGAGTTCTGCTTCTATGCGTAAGATAGTTACTGAAGCTAGAAAAAAACAGGAAAAAAGATTCAAAGAAAATGGACTTAAAATATTTTCAAACTCTTCTATGGGTATAAAAGATACTGAAAAATTCTGCATATTAGATGATAAAGCAAAAAATCTTCTTAATTTAGCTATGGAAAGATTTTCAATGAGTGCAAGAAGCTATAATAAAATATTAAAAGTATCAAGAACAATAGCAGACTTAGAAGACAAAGATATTATAGGAGTTGATCATATTACAGAAGCTTTGCAGTATAGATTTAATTTAAATTAATATTTTTTATATATTTTGTATATTAAAAATATTAGTTACTGTTGACAATAATTTTATTATAATGTATTATAAACAATAAACTTTTTGGAGTTATAAAAGAAATGAGAGCAATCGTCGTTATGAACACAATGCATTGTCTTATGCAAATGCGTATGTTAAGTAATGATGGCTGCGGAGTATAGTTTATTTTTTATTTTTGCACTTTCAAAGCCGTCAAAGTAATTTTGACGGCTTTTTTTATATTTTATATTTAAGGAGTAAACGATGTCAAGGGAATTAAAATTTGAAACTTTAGCTGCACATGCAGGACAACAGGATTTAAATGATGCTTTTGGAAGCAGAGGTGTGCCAATATATAAAACCACCTCATATTTATTCAAAAATTCCAAGCATGCAGCAGACTTATTCGGATTAAGAGAATTAGGCTATATCTATACAAGATTAGGAGATCCTACTGCCGATGTTCTTGAAAAAAGAATTACTGCTATGGAAGGAGGAAAGGCTTCTGTTGCTGTATCATCTGGAACTAATGCTATATTCTACACAATAATAACAATATGTGAAGCAGGCGATGAAATAGTATCTGCATACAATTTATATGGAGGAACTTATTCTCAATTTGCAGCTATACTTCCTAAACTAGGAATTAATACTACTTTCGTTGATGCAAAAGATCCCCAAAACTTTGCTAAAGCTATAACAGATAAAACTAAATTGTTATTTATAGAAACTATTTCTAATCCTCTATTAGATTTTAATGATATAGAAGAAATAGCAAAAATAGCTCATAATGCAGGAATACCATTGGTAGTAGATGCCACTTTTACAACTCCGTATCTTCTTCAAACTATTAAACATGGTGCTGATATAGTAATAAACTCACTTACAAAATGGATTGGAGGACATGGAAGTGCTGTAGGCGGTATAATAACAGATGCTGGTAATTTTAATTGGCAAAGCGATAAATTTCCATTATTTTCTAAACCAGATTCTAATTATCATGGACTTCGCTGGGCTTATGATTTACCTGATGAGCTTAAAAGTATTGCTTTTGCTTTAAGAGTAAGAACTGTACCTCTTAGAAATTTAGGAGCTTGTTTGTCTCCTGATAATTCTTGGGTATTTATTCAAGGTGCTGAATCTTTGGCTCTTAGAATGGAGAGACATTGTTCTAATGCTTTAAAAGTTGCTGAGTTTTTAGAAAAAGACAGCAGAGTTTCATGGGTAAGATATCCAGGACTTAAAAACGACCCTTCATATAATATAGCAAGCAAATATTTAAAAGATAAATTCGGAGGAATGGTGGTATTTGGTATTAAGGGAGGATACGATGCCGCTGTTAAATTTATAGACAATATACAATTATTCTCTCATTTAGTTAATGTTGGAGATGTTAAGAGCTTAGTTGCACATCCTGCATCTACAACTCATTCTCAATTATCTGAAGAAGAGTTAAATAAAGCTGGTATAAGTCAGGACTTTATAAGGCTTTCTATAGGTATAGAGCATATTGATGATATATTATATTATTTAGATGAAGCTTTAACTATAGCAAATAAATAATAAAAAATAATTGCTGGAGATTATTTATGAAAACTACAATAAAAGAAAATATAGAAAATAAAGAAGAAAATACTGCAAACATAAAAAGTGAATTAAAATTTCTAAATTATGATAAAAAATTTAAATTTGAAAATGGAGTAACTATAGATGAATTGACTATAGCATATACAACAAACGGACATTTAAATGTTAATAAAGAAAATGCTATATTAATATGCCATGCTTTTACAGGAGATGCTGATGTTCTTTCTTGGTGGAGCAATTTTGTGGGTAAGAAAAAAGCAATAGATACTGATAAGTACTTTGTAATATGCTCAAATGTTCTTGGCGGCTGCTCTGGAACTACTGGACCTTCATCAAAAAAACCAAACAGCAATTCATACTATGGAACAGATTTTCCAACATTCACAATCAAAGATATAGTAAAAGTGCAAAAAATATTAATTGATTATTTAGGTATAAAAAAACTTTACTGCGTTATAGGCGGATCTATGGGAGGAATGCAGGCTTTACAATGGACAGCTACATATCCCAATATGATGGAAAAAGCTATTATAATAGCAAGTTCTATGAGTCATTCTCCTATGCAGATAGCTTTAAATGAAATAGCAAGACAGGCAATAACAGAAGATACTGAATGGTATGGAGGAAAATATTATGGAATGTCTAGCCCTGACAGAGGTCTTGCTTTAGCTAGAATGCTTGGACATATTACATATATGAGCGAAGAATATATGAAGCAAAAATTTGGAAGGAAAAGAAAAAAGGCTTTAAAATACTTTACCCCTTCATTTGAAGTAGAAAATTATCTGCATTACAATGGAGAAAAATTTACGGCTAGATTTGACGCTAATAGTTTTTTATATCTTACTAAGGCTATGGATTTTTTTGATGTAAAAGATGAAATAAAAAAAATAAAGACAAGGAAAAATATTGAATTGGAAAAAGTTTTGATTATATCTTTTATATCAGATTGGCTTTATCCAAGTACTCAGTCTGCTGAAATAGTATTAGCATATCAGAATTCAAATATAGATACTACATTTCATGAGATAGAATCCAATTATGGGCATGATGCTTTTTTATTAAAAAATACTGAACAGACTAAATATATAAAAAAATTTTTAAATAAATAATTTATACAAAATATAATTAATCATTAGTGGTTTCTTCTTTGAACCCTAAATATAAATCTATTGGTTCGCTGTAATTACTATCATAATGCCAATTATAAAGCTGCCAATTATTTGTATCAAATATATTTCCATTATTAACATGATAATAAGTATCAAAATCATAAGTATTTAATTTCTGATTTTCAGGCTTCCAGCTTTTTATTCTGATTATATTAGCACCATTGGTTTTATAATCATTGGTTATTATTTTATTATTAAATATATTTTTTATACCTTTTATATGACCTACAGCTAAATAAGGCATATCTGCTACTGTCATAAAATTATTATTAATATTTAATTCTCCTTTTGAATTAAAATCCTTATACATTAATAAAGCATTATATAAAGCAATAAATTTTGTATTAGGTTTTTCAAAATTTTCAGCATTTATTCTATATCCATGATCAGAAATTATTATTATTTTGGTATTATCATATACATTATTATCTTTTAAATATTTTATAATCTCAGAAATAATATTAATAGATGCAACATTAGCATAAAAATGCCTTACACTATTAGTATCTTTATACATTTTTAAATCATTAGTATCTATATAATTTGAAGAAACAGAAGGAAGAAAATCAGGCAGAAAATAATGAGGTTCATGAGTGGTATTATTATGAAGTATATTATAATTATTTCCATCTTCTTCTATATTTATTAAATCCTTAATAGAATCTAATAAAGCATAATTTTCTATACTTGTATTCATAATATCGCTTTTATTAATGAGCCATTTTCCATCGCTATATAATGCCTCTCTCATCCATATTGGAATCATTCTAAAAATAGAAAATCTTATCAATTTATCATTATCCAAATTTGATGTTGAAATATTATTTTCATTTGTATATTTATTTATACTATAATCATAAATATAATCTTTGCTGTATGCTTTAATTATATTGCTATAATTATCAAATATACTCAAATCTCCCTCAAAGGACATATTAGCATAAACAGGATCAAGAATATGAGATTTATAACCATATTCATTTAAAGATAAAGGTATTGTTAATATAGATTGATTATGCATATTTGTTATATTATTATTTTTATTTGTACTTATTTCATATGGAAGATAGTCATATCCTCCATAAACTGAAGCTATTGTTATTGTATTATAATTATAAGAGACAGTATTTGGATATAATATAAAGCCGTCAAATATACTTTTATATTCATCAAATCTATTAAATGCATCAAACCAATATGATGGTATTGCTCTATCGAGTACAATTACAAATATATTATTACCGTTTTTTGAGATATTAAATATTTTCTCCCCTTCAGATAATTTATTTATAGTATTTCTGTTTGTATTATTATAATTTAATATTTTATATGAATAAAAAATCGATGATATAATTAATACGAATATCATTATATAATTTATATTAATTAATATAAAGAATTTAGATTTTTTTACTATAAAATAAATAAATGCTATAGAAATTAATATCATTAAAATATTAATAATAATATCTTTATTTAAAGCTGAAATTGAATTATCAAAAATAAAATCAGAATTCATATTAGGATAATTTCCAGATAAAATAAATGTATTTAATATAGAAAAAATAGAAATTAAAATAAATGCCAATGTTATATAATTTTTTACTTTATCAGAAAATAGCATATATACAAATATAGGATAAAATAAAAATATTCCTATGCTTATTGAAAAATTATTTATTATTAAAATTAAATGATTTTTAAATTCTGATATTGAATTATTTATTAATGATGATGGGATAAATAATCCTGAAAGTATAGTAATAGTTAAACATGATAATATTAATAATTTTGTTCTATATTTAATAAAGTTTTCATTATTAAGAAATAATTTTTCTATACTTGCGAAGTTTAAAGTTAATAATATTATTAATACTATTATAGAGAAAGTTAAAATATTTTTTATATCTATTTTAATTATATATGAATATACAATTAAAAATATAAATATCAATAATATAAATATATTAGAAAATTTTAAAACTTTATCTTTATTTAATATTTTATATGATTTATATTCTATTACGATATTTTTGATAAGAGAAAATAAACAGTTTATATTCCAATAGAATAATAATCCTGAAGGCGAATTATATAATATCACAAGAAATATTAATGAGGTTATATATATTGGCATGCTTTCTTTTATATTTAATTTTTTACCATAAACCATTGCTGAAAGAATACTAAAAATAGTCATAGTAAAAGGAAGTAAATTTATTCCTCCTATTAAATTATCTGGTTTAGAAAAATCTTTTATAAAATAAAAGCTTCCTAATGATAAATCAGACAATCCATATATAAAATTATAAGCTGCCATAAAAAAAGGTATTTGTATTATGAGACCTAAAAAAACTCTGAAAGAATATATAATTTTATAACCATTTATTCTATAGCATGTTCTTATAAGCAAATATTTCTGATCTCCTTTATAAACAGATTTTATGCCGTCTATAATGGGCTTCATTTTATTTTGTATATCGCGTTCTTTTTGCTGCCATTTTTCAGATATATTATAAAGAGGCAATGATAAGAAATTTACAGATAAACTTAGTAAAAAGATACTTAAACTATATGGTAAATTAAGAATACTATTAAATATAAAAAATAAAGTTTCTAAAATAACCTCTATAGGAAATATAACTATATTATAAAATATACTTGGTATAATCATATATCTTCTTCTCAGTATTTATATAATTAAAATTAATTTACATATATAATAACATATAATTAATATTATAAAAGATATTAACATAATATTAATTATTTTTATAAGACCCTTGTTTTTTTATTAATATTAGTTAGTATATATGCAAATAAAATATATTTAGGCTTAATTTATGAAATTTATATTCTCCAGATTTTTAATAGGAAGCATTGTCATTTTAATAGGTGCTTATATATTATTACAATATGTTTTTCATATTTATATTCCAGCATTGGCATATACACCTGTATTTACAATAATAGTTGCACTTTTAATAATAGCTTGGGGAAGTGCTATAGTCGTAGGAAAAGGATTTTATGCTTCAAAAATACTTCTTGGTATATTTGTAATAGGAACTGGGATATATGTTCTTATAAGATACTGTTTTAATGTTAATATGCCTTTTATATTATATACTCCAATATTCAGAATGATTATAGGTATGATAATAATATTTTTGGGTGTTTATATACTATTTGGAATGCACTATGTAAGAGACAGCATACCTAAAAATAAAAAAACAAAATATAATGTATATTTCAAAACAAAAAATATAGATTTATCAAATTTGGATATAGATAGAAATAGAACTATAGATATTAATACTGTCTTTTCAGATACTGTAGTTTTAATTAGTGATAAAGTTCAGGTTCATATAAAAGCTGAAAGTGCTTTCGGTTCTGTTTCACTCCCTACAGGAGATAGTGTGAGCTTTGGAGAGACTAATTTTATTATAGGCAATTCTGATAAAATACTTTATTTAAATGTAAGTTCAGCATTTGCACAAATTAGGGTTTTATATAAATAATTTATGTATATTATATCTGGAAATAAAAAAGGAAGAAAAATCATCACTCCCAAGAGAGATTTTAGACCTACTCAAAGTAAGGTTAGAGAGGCATTTTTTAATATAGTTGATATAAAAGATAAAACATTTTTAGATTTATGCTCTGGAAGCGGTGCCATGGGTTTTGAAGCATTAAGCAGAGAAGCAAAGCATGTTACTATGATAGAAATAGACAGAGAGGCTGTAAAAACTATATTTTTGAATGCTAAAAATATATTTGAAAATGATGAATCATTATATAAAATAAAAAGAATATCAGCTTCAGATTTTGTAAAAAAAACTAATGATAAATTTGATATAATATATTTAGATCCGCCTTATCATTCTAAAATATATTTTGATATTATAAGTTGTATAGTAAATAAAAATATATTAAATGATAATGGTATTTTAGCTGCTGAATTTGGGCTTGATTATTATAAAAAATTTTTAGAAGATGAAAATTTAAATGACAGCATTTTAAAAACTATGAAGTATGATATAAAAACTTATGGTGAAAGCGTATTGATAATATTTAAATATATATAAAAAAAGAGATGCCATTAAAAAACAGCATCTCTTAAAATTTTCATAAACCTTTAATTATTTTCATAAACCTCAAGTATATATATTAATCGTCCCATTGCTGACCCATCAATTGACCATTAGCAGCTATATACAATTCCATCATATTATTAAGTTTTATTTTATAATTACCCCACTCTTTTTCAACATCTATCATTCTAGCCTGAGGATAAGTTCTTCTAACTGTATTAGCAATAGCCTGAGGTAAAACACTCATAGGCACTCCATTCCATCCTCCGTCTATATTAAGCCAATTACCATTAAGTAAGAAATCTATAGAAGCGCCATTTGACAATTCAACTTCGAATTTTCTTCCATCTCTTTCAACTTTCCATATTTGTGCATTTGGATAAATTCTTCTTATTAAAGCTCTTGATTTTTGAGGCAATGATGAAGCTGGTACTACCCAGTCAGCAAATAGGCTTGATGTAGAACATATTGTCAAAGTTATTAATAAAGCAAATAATTTTTTTGTCATAATGAATCTCCTTAATTTATATTTTTCTATAAATAATCTCTTGTAAATTATCTTTACAATTATAAGTATAGCAGAAAAACGATTAATGTCAATAGAATTTACCCTATTTTTACGTTTTTTTACAAAATATATTTATTTTATTAGAATTGTAATACTTATTATACTTTTATATTTTTTAAATAATAATTTAAGTAAAATATAGTAAATATTTTTTACTTAAATAATATTTATAATTGTTTCATAAAGGATAATTAATATAAAAAAATGATAATTAATGAAATTATTAAAGTTTTTACAATCATTTTTTATAAATGGTTTATAAGATTAATAAAATAATCTATCGGAAAATCAATATTATGAAAAAAAAGATTTACCTATCAATACCAATAATAGCTATAGCATTAATAATAGCAGTTTCATTTTACAGAAGCAGAGATAAATATATAACATCTACTGTTGTGATAAGCGATACAATACTAAATATAACAGCACAAATATCAGATAAAAATATGGAAAAATTAATAGGCAGTATCACAAATGAAATAAATAGAGTGGATAGGATATTAAACCCTTATAATGATTCAAGCGAAATAGCAAAAATAAATAAAGAAAGCTTATCAGGAAAAAAAGAGATAGAAATTTCTGATGAAATAGCTCATATATTTACTACAGGATTGAATTATTCAAAATTAAATCCATCATTTGATATAAGTGTAAGACCATTGATAGAATTATGGGGATTCGGAGTAAAAGAAAATCAGACTGTTCCTTTAAAACAAGATATAGATAATGCTTTGGCTAATATAGATTATTCATCTGTAAGTATTGTTACAAATAATGATAAAAAAATATTGACATTATCAAAGCCATTAACATTTGATTTCGGCTCTTATGGTAAAGGATATATAATAGATAAATTAAAAAATGTATTTAAAGAATATAATATAAAAAATTACTTAATAGATTATGGCGGAGATACTTATGCTAATGGTTTTAATAGCAAAGGCAAACCTTGGGTAATAGCTATAAGAAATCCTAGAAATGATGCTGACGGATATTTAGGACTTTTAGAATCTACAAATTATACTATAGTAACAAGCGGCGATTATGAAAGGTATTTTACTCAAGACGGTACTAATTATCATCATATTATAGATGCAAAAATCGGATATCCAACTTATAACAGTATATCTGCTACAATAGTACATACTAATGCCGAAGATGCAGATGCTTTATCTACAACTGCATTTTTGATGGGTACTAACTTCTTTACAAATGAAGCTTTCAAATATAAAGAGGCCTATATTGTAACTCCAGAAGGTGAATTATTTATAGTAACCAATGAAAATTTTTAATTATTAAACAGTATATAAAATATTGAAAAAAAGATAATATATACTATACTGCAAATATATTAATTATGGAGGTTATTATATGGCTTTTTTTGATTTAAGTTTAGAAGAACTTTATAAATATAAGGGAAGCAGCGAAGAGCCTAAAGATTTTGATGAATTTTGGACTTGCAATTTAAATGAAAATAATCATAAAACAGAAGTTAAATACAATTTAATAGATACTCATTTAAAATTATTTGATGTATGGGATTTAACTTTCAAAGGCTATTCTAAGCATGATATAAACGGCTGGTATATAGCTCCTAAATATGCAAGAGAAAATAATGAAAAATTAACATGTATAATGTGTTATCCTGGATACGGCGGAGGAAGAGATTATCCTAATAAACATCTTCTTTTTCCTTCAGCAGGATACAGCGTATTTGTTATGGAAGTAAGAGGTCAAGGTGCAGAAGGAGGAAATGGAGCTACAACTGCTGATCCAGTAGGTTCAACTCCTCATGCTGACGGATTTCTTACTATGGGTATTTTAGATAAAAAAGATTATTATTATAAAAGAGTTTTTATTGATGCTGTAAAGTCTATTGAAGCTGCAAAAGAGCATCCTCTCACAGGAAAAATTGCTGTAAATGGAACTAGTCAGGGCGGAGGAATAGCATTAGCTGTATTGGCACTTGCTGAACTTAAAAAAGAAAAAATAGAAGCTGCTATGATCGATGTTCCTTTTTTATGCGATTATAAAAGAGCTTGCACAATCACTGATACTTTACCTTATAATGAAATAGCTAGATTTTGCAAAACTAATAGAAAACATGAAAAAACTGCTTTTGAAACATTATCATATTTTGACGGAAGTATATTTGCTAAAAGAGCTAAAGCAAAAGCATTATTCTCTGTAGGACTTATGGATATTTTATGCCCTCCTTCAACAGTATTTTCAGCTTATAATAATTATGCTGGTGAAAAATCTATTGAAGTTTATACTTTTAATGGGCATGAAGGCGGAGATAATGAACAGAGCGACAAAAAATTAGATTTTTTAAACTCATTAAAATTATGATAAATAAATCTAATTATTTATTATATTTTTAAATAAAAATACAAGTATAGCAATTATAATATGTAATTTTGTAAAAGTTAATATAATAATTAGGTTGCTAATATATCGTATATATGTTATTATACTAATATATATAATAGTATAATAGAGTATATAATAAAATGGTATTAATGGATATGGTATGAAAATTATATCTGGAAGGTTCTTATCTAAAACTGAACTAAAAAACAGAATATTAAGAGATGTAGTTATTTCAATTTTGTTCTTATTCATAATTGTTTTAGTCTATATGCAGATTAGAAGCCCTATACCTATTAAATTTATATTTAAATCTCTTTTTCAAGATGTGAAAACTTCAATAGTTGAAGAATACTCTAAAATATTCTATCCTACATACTATTTTTCTATGCAGATGACTCCTATATTTGATATAGTTAATCAGGCCCCTGAAGCATATAAAATTTTAATAACAAACTTTTTTCCAAAACATAGATTTATAGAAAAAGCTGCTATGCAGGTTGGAAATAATTATATGTCAATTACTAAAGAAGGAAATGGATATAAAGTAGTCGGGCATATTGTAACGAATAATAATACAAATCAATATTCATCCGTACCATTTGAACAGCTTAGTATTGATTCTTTCTATATTAGAGATGGAAAACCTTATATACATCTTATATATATAGCTAATGAAAATATTGCTTTTGAATATATTTCACAATTTAATGTAAACTTTAGTGATGTTGAATTGAAAAATATTGATAATATGTATGCATATTTGGTAACAGGAAATAGTAAAATAACTTTCCCTATATCATATTCTTCTACAAATAATGGTATTAATAATAATTTAGACTATGTAACTATAGCTGATATAATGACTGAAGAATTTAAAGGCACAAATGAAGATATGATAAAAGTATCATATAAAGATAATAATTACTGGGGATATAAAGGTTCTTTCTCTGTAGCTAATAATAATATAGAAATAGGCATAATTATACCAGAAAAAGCCCTTATTAATAAAATACAAATACCTATAATATTATTCTTAGTTATATTTGTGATAGTTACTGTAGTTATAATAGTAATGCTTGCAATTCACTATATAAGAATAATTGAAGATTTGAAAAGAAATCATATGAATATAAAAAAGATAATTGAAGAAGGTGAAAATACTAATGTTGAATTCAAATCTACTTTAAGGTATGACAGCAATACTGAAAAAATAAATAAGGCATTGGAAGAAGTAATTATGAAATCCATTGCGGCATTTAGTAATACAGAAGGCGGAAGACTATTTATAGGTATTACAAATGACGGACAAATTATAGGGTTGGAACATGATTACTCTACTTTAAAGCATCCGAATAGAGATTTTTTTGAGCTGCATTTAAGAACATTAATAGAAACTTATTATGGAAATGCATTTTCTGCTGAAGGTATTAGAATAGATTTTGTTGTAGAAGATGAAAAAGATATTTGTATAGTATATATAAGCAGAGGAAGAGAACCTGTATATACTAAAATAACAAATAAGCAAGGTGCTAAAGAAGAAAAATTCTATATACGTGTAGGAAACTCTTCTAGAGAAATTGCAAATGCAAGTGAAATAATAGCATATGTAAAAAAACATTTTAAATAACAAAATGTTTTATGAATCTAACTTGACTATTTATAATTAGTACTATATAATAATTATTATTAATAATAAAAGGAGTGTTTATATGTCTGTATATGATAGCATTATAATAGGAGGAGGTCCTGCTGGACTTTCAGCTATGCTCTATTTAGGAAGAGCTTTAACAAATTCTATTCTTATAGAAAAAAAAGGTATCGGCGGACAGATGATGAGTACTGATACAGTTGAGAATTATTTAGGTTTTCCTGAAGAGATGAGTTCTTTTGAATTAGTTTCTAGAATGCAGCAGCATGCTGAAAAATTCTCTAAAAATGAAATAGTTTATGATGAAGTTATAAAAGTAGAAAATATCAAAGATGAAGTAAAAAAAGTTATAACTGCTGACGGTAAAACATATGAAACAAAAACAATAATACTTGCTATGGGCGGTTTCGCTAAGAAATTGGGTGCTAATGGAGAAGAAACTTTTTCTGGAAAAGGTGTTTCTTATTGTGCTACTTGCGATGGTGCTTTTTACAGAAATAAGACTGTTGCTGTAGTTGGAGGAGGAAACAGTGCTTTTGATGAATCATATTTCCTTACAAGATTCGTTAATAAAATATATTTAGTTCATAGAAGAAAAGAATTCAGAGCTGAACCTATAAATGTTAAGCATTTAACAGACACTGGAAAAGTAGAATATGTACTTGATTCTGTAATCGATGAGATTTGCGGAGATGGTAAAGTTAATAATATAAAAATTAAAAATGTATTAGATGGTTCTATACATGATCAGCCTGTAGACGGAGTATTTGTATTTGTAGGTCAGGAGCCTGCAACTCATTTCTTAAAAGACACTGGATTAGAATTAAAAGAAACTGGGCACATAGTTACAAATATGTCTACAATGGAAACTAATATTCCTGGTGTATTTGCTTGCGGAGATTCTATATTAAAGCCTGTTCGTCAAGTTGCTAATGCTGTTGGAGAAGGTGCAGTTGCTGCTATGAGCGTAACTCATTATTTGAACAAAGCTTAATTTTATAATTTTAATAAAAAAGAGCTTAGCTTTTAATTAAGTTAAGCTCTTTTTATTTATAGAATATTTTTTATTTCTTCAACTTTTTCAGCACTTCGTCAAAGAAGCTATATACTTTATAAACTCGTATACGTTTCAAGAAAGACAGCATTTTTATTCAAAACAGAGCCATTATTTTTACATTTTGTAAAATCCATAACATATAAAGTTAAAACATTTGCACTTTTTGCAACTTTTTGCAGCGGGAAAAAGTTGATAGCACATGCATAAAAATATATAAAATTGATAAAATATAGTTATTTGGCTATATTTTAAAAAAATTTGAATTATCAATTATCTACTTTTTTATGCTACAAAAAAGTTTTTATCCTTCGGACACGCTACGCGAAAAACGCAAATAGTATAACTCTATATAAAAAAGGAGCTTAGCTTTTAATTAAGTTAAACTCTTTTTTATACAATATTTTTAAACTTCTTCATTTTTTATTATTAAAAAATATAAATATATACTAATTTTTAATAAAAAATAATTAATCAAATTATTTATTTTTTATATATCTATTGACAAAAAATTAATTTGGTATTATAGTGCTAATATACTAAATAAGGAATTAGAATGATTCAAATATCAGAAGCTTCAGCCATAGCATTACATTCTGCTGTATATATCTCCATAAAAGAATTTGCCTCTCTAAAGGATATAGCAGATAGATTTGATGTATCTTCAAATCATTTATCAAAGGTTCTTCAAACACTTGTAAAGGCTGGATATCTTACTTCTTCAAAAGGACCTGCAGGAGGGTTTAGAATAGCTCAAGGAAAAGAAAATACATCATTTTTAGAAATATATGAGGCTATAGAGGGTAAAAATTGGCAGAGAAGCTGTTTGTTTCATTCTAAATCTGATAAATACTGTTCAGACTGCATAATGGGTGATTTAGTTAATGATATAAATAGAAAATTCAAAAATTATATGGAAAGCCACACTATTAAAGACCATTATCTGCTCGATAAAGATTTCAAAATAAATAAAAAAACAAATGATAAAAAATAAAAACAATAAAAAATGGAGGATTTATTATATGGATAATAAAATGTTTTGCTATCAATGTCAGGAAACAATGAATAATACAGGATGTGTTATATCAGGAGTATGCGGTAAAAAGCCTGAATTAGCATATTTAGAAGATTTACTTGTTCATGTAACTAAAGGACTTTCTAATATAACAAATGCTATAAGAAAAGAAGGCGGAAAAGTAGATAAAAAAATCAATCATGATATAACATTTAATTTATTTACTACAATAACAAATGCCAACTTTGATAAAGAAGTTTTTTATAAAAGAATAGAATATACTTCAAAACTTTGTAATGAATTAGCAAATCAAGTGAATGATAAATCATTAATACTTGAAGAATCTTTATGGACACCTAAAAGTAAAGAAGATATGGATGCTAAGTCAAAAACTGTAGGTGTATTAGAAGAAAAAAATGAAGATATAAGAAGCTTAAAAGAAACAGTTATATACGGAGTTAAAGGATTAAGTGCTTATATAAGACATGCAAATATGCTTGATTATGAGAATGAAGAGGTAGATGCATTCATACAAAGAGCTTTAAATGAAACATTAAGAAATGATATAAATACTGATGAGCTTTTAGCATTAGTACTTGAAACAGGAAAAAATGGAGTTGATGGAATGGCTTTACTTGATAAGGCTAATACTTCTACTTATGGCAATCCTGAAATTACAAAAGTAAATATAGGTGTTGGTAAAAATCCTGGTATATTAGTTTCAGGACATGACTTAAAAGACATAGAAATATTATTAAAACAAACTGAAGGTACTGGAGTAGATGTATACACTCATTCAGAAATGCTTCCTGCACATTATTATCCTGAATTAAAAAAATATAAACACTTTGTAGGAAATTACGGTGGAGCTTGGTGGGATCAAAGAAAAGATTTTGAAAGCTTTAATGGTCCAATACTTATGACTACAAATTGTATAGTAACACCTTTAGAAAGTTATAAAGATAGAGTATATACAACAGGTGCTGCTGGTTTTGAAGGATTAAAACATATAGAAAGCCATACTGATAAAGAAAATGATAAAGATTTTACTCCTATAATAGAGCATGCCAAAAAATGTCAGGCTCCTAAGGAAATAGAAAGCGGTTTTATAGTAGGAGGATTTGCACATAATCAAGTATTATCTCTTAAAGATAAAATTGCTGAAGCTGTTAAATCTGGTGCTATAAAAAGATTCATTGTAATGGGAGGTTGTGATGGAAGACATAAAGAAAGAGAATACTATACTGAGTTTGCTAAAAAACTTCCTAAAGATACTGTAATACTAACAGCAGGATGTGCTAAATACAGATATAATAAATTGGATTTAGGAGATATTAACGGTATACCTAGAGTATTAGATGCAGGTCAGTGTAATGATTCTTATTCATTAGCTGTTATTGCTTTGGGACTTAAAGATTTATTTGGTTTAGAAGATATTAATGATTTACCTATAGTTTATAATATAGCTTGGTATGAACAGAAAGCTGTAATAGTTTTACTTGCACTATTATATTTAGGAATTAAAAATATTCATCTTGGTCCTACAGTACCTGGATTCTTATCACCTAATGTGGTTAATATATTAGTTTCTAAATTTGGCATTTCTGGAATAACTAATGCTGATGATGATTTGAAAAAATTTAATTTAATAGCATAAACTATATATATATTTAATGAAACTCAGCTTTTATGCTGGGTTTTATTTTATATAAAAAGTATAATAAAAAAATATTATCTGTTCTCACTTCGGAATTTGGCTGGATCAGTGAAAGGTCGTCTGCCTTGAAATTTTGATAAATAAACTATATTGCTTGCTATATTTACAAAGCCGTTATCTCCGTATTTCATTATGGTTTCTTTGGCTTGCTTGTCTTTCATCATAGGATATGCTAATGGAATATCATCTATAAATAAATGACATAGTATACGCCCGAAAGCATCATAAGAACCTACAAGCATACTGACATTTGAAGCATTTTTAATTTTATTTTCAACATATGCTTTAACATTGGTTCCATAGTTCTGCTTTAATTCAGGGGCATCTAGTCCTATGAATCTATAATAATTATTTTTGTATTTTATAGTATCGCCGTCTGCCACTCTTATAGAATCCTTATCTAGTACCGCTAAATATTTTGACAGCTCTTTATTGTAGTTGGAGTCTATATTATAAAAATATTTGTTTGTAAATGATAGAAAAAGTTTTGTGTTATAAGAGTCTTTTAGAGTTAAATATTCATCACTGTTTATATCATCAATATTCAAAACTACCCTACTATGATTAATTTTAAAAAATCTAAGTTTATCAATCAATTTATCATCGCTAGCATAAAACATAATATAATCTTTAAAAAATAAAGTACAAAAAATTAGTTTGAATTTGCCTATAAATTTTATGCTTGGAAAATGAGTTTTTATATATTTTTTATCCTCATCATTTTCAGCATACAATACATAAACTTTATCTCTATTTTTTATATAATCGTAAATAATTTCTGTCTTATTATTTTCTATCATGCTTATTATTGATTTCAAGTCAATAATTAAATCTTTACTTTCTTTAAGATTAGAAGTTTTAATTAGAAAAATAAAAACAAATATTATTATGACAGTATAAATAAAAGTCTTTATAATCTTTTCATTTTTTTGATTAGAAGTTCGCATTTATCTTTTATATCCTCAGCAGATACTATCTCTGTAAGCATGCATAAACTCATAGCTTTATGTTCTATAAGCAAATCCATATTATTTAATTTTATTCCGCCTATACATACAAAAGGAACATCCAAATTTTTAACTACATAATCAAGATAATCAATTCCTGTAGCCTCATTAGCATCAGGCTTAGTATTAGTTGAAAATATAGGTCCTATTCCTATATAATCTGCACTTGTATCAATAGCTTCTTCTGCTTGTTTTTCATTAGTAGTAGAAAGCCCTACAATTTTATTAAACCCAACAATTTTTCTTACTACTTCAATAGGCATATCTTTCTGACCTATATGAACTCCATCAGCTTCTACAGCAATAGCTAAATCAGCATAATCATCTATTATAAACAAAGCATCATACTCCTTTGTAAGCTCTCTAATCTTTAAGCATTCCTCATACTTTTCACGCATATATTTATTAGGATTATCTTTTTCTCTGTACTGTATTATTTTGATGCCTGCTTCAAGCATTGATTTTACAACTTCTATATTATTTCTTCCGTTAGAAAAATCTTCTGCTGTTACACAGTATATTGAATCTTTAAAATATTTCTCTTTTAAAATCTCTCTTCTTTTATTAATATCTTTTGTACTTATTATATCTTGTATACCTTTCATAAATAATTCCTAGAATTTATTTATTACATTTTATAGTTTTTCAAATATTAAGTAAAGTATAAAGTTATCCGCATGCATAGTAAAATAATAAATATTAATAAATTAAACATGCGTTAAATAAATTCTAAATTTAATTAACACTTGGGCGGGTACTTAAAATTCTATAAAAGTAATAAAATAAATAAAAGTAAAAACATAAAAAATAAAGTAATTAAGGATAAAGGGCGGGGTATGGAAATAAAGTTTTAAAATTTATTTTCATTTGCCCACCCTCTAGGCTTTTAATTTTTTTCTGATATTTTTGTATTACTTTTCTTTTTAATCTTATCTGTTATTTTAGCTTCCCACCCAAGAGTTTTTTTAATTTACTGCATATTCACCGCACGCAGAATAAAGCTTATCAATATGAATCAATTAATAATGGCATGATAATTATATAAATGAATTCGTTTAACGTGCGTTATAAAAAATAAAAGCCTAATGTGTTTTTATTTTTTATACATACTAGGCTTTATTATTTTTTTATTATTAAATTAATTGTTAATCAATTTATTTCTTTTTATTATTTTTAACTTCTTTTGTATTTACTTCAAGTGCAGGATTATAATCTTTTCTTGTATAAATATAAACAAGCATAATAATACCAATTAACATCATAGACATAGAATAAATAGCACCTGCTGTGATTGCTCCTACAGTCCATTCTGTAATGTCCCTTGCAAACTGTTCTATTAAAGTTCTAAAAAGTCCGTAAAGGAAAATCCAAACCCAAAGCCTTGTACCTGGTCTTATTTTTTTATTCTTCTCGCTTAAATAACCTATTAAAAAAGATACTAAAGCAAGAACAATACCTTCAAGAAATGCTTCATATAATTGTGAAGGATGTCTTAATTCTGTATAAGGTCTTATTGCAGGAAACATTGCTGCCCATCTATCATAACCGCCAACAGCATCGTATAAAGGAAATTTCATGCCTAAAAAAGAATCTGTAACTCTACCATAAAGTTCAGCATTCATGAAATTTCCAATCCTTCCAAAGAATAAACATAAACTAGCAGGAAGTGTACCGTTATCTGTGATATTATAAAAATCATATTTATACTTTTTGCTAAATATAAATAATGCTATGAACATTCCTATAAATCCGCCATGAAATGACATTCCAGCAAAACCTGTAAAAGTAAATCCATTATCAAGATTGATTCCTAATATTTCCCAAGGTGTTAAAAAACTTTTTGGTGAGTAAAAAAGAAAATAACCTATTCTAGCTCCTACTATAGCACCAACTGCGGCATAGAATACCATATCATATATACCGCCGTTTTTTTCATCAAGATTGAATTTTATCCAGCCTCTTTTATTCACAAAATATAAAATTATACATGATGTTAAAATTCCAACTATATACATAAGTCCATACCATCTTATAGCACCTAATATTGGTATGCTAGGAGGAAATACATAGGGAGTAAAAAATTCTGGATAAGTCATATATTTTCCTTAAAAATTTATTAATATTTCTATAAAAGTAGATTTTTAATATAAGATAATACATTGAAATTATTAATCTATCAAGTGTTTATATGTTAGATAATTTTCTATTGTTTAATATAAATAAAGACCTTTTAGCCTCCAATGATAAAATATCTTTATTATCTTCATTTATAAAGGTGTTTAGTATATCTTCGCTTTTTCTAAGATTAAATGCTGATAAACAAATAATACATTTCCATATAAGAAGTTTATCATCTTTATATTTGTTCATTAGTTTTAATATATATTTAAGATTTTTATCATTTTGAAGAGATTTATTATAAAAAACCATATAACCAATTGAATCTATAATTTCATAAATTTTTATTAAATCATTACCTTTTAATACATCTAATAGTACAGGAAATATATTAATATTCATTTTAGCCAAAGTTCTAGCTATTATATCTCTTGGAATAGGATATGATTTTTTTGATGAAACTTTTTTCGGAAGCTTTTTATATTGATTATTACCTATTATACCAAGATATGCCGTCATTTTTCTTGCTGTATCAGAATTTCCATTTTGAAGTGTTTCACATATGGCCATTTTAGTATAAAGACTCTTCTCTTCAAATAAATAAAAGAGTAAATCATCTGAGGCCTCATCAGCATAAGGTCTCAAATTTATGGCAGCAGATGTTCTTCTTATGGGATCATCATCATTTAAATAGTTAATCAATTCTTCAAATGACTTATCTTTTAATGAAATAACATCTTCTTCTAAAGGCATGCCCCTATTTTTTAATTTGTTTAAGTCAAATTTCAAATTATGTTTCATACATAAATAATATTAATTATTTTATTAAAAATTGATTATAATTATAAGCTATATTTGAATTTTTTTTAATTTTTTTTTAATTTTTAATCAAAAAAAATATAAATTCATTGAAAATTTTTTACTATATTCTATAATTTGCCAAAGAGGTATTCATTTTATGGTTGAAAAATTTATAAATTTTTATAAAACTAAAAAAATTTTGTTTTTCATTATAACTTTTGTTTGGTTATTACTAATAGTACTATTAGGGGTATTTATAGGTTTTAATTCCAAACCAGATGTTATACCATTAACGCCTGAAGAAGAAAATTCTAAGGCTTTAAACACAATTAAAGAAGACAATGAAAAAATTTTAAAAGGCGAAATGCTCTCTACAAAAGAAAATTTGAGTCTTGATGATTTGCAGTACTCAAGAAATTTTGTAGAAAGCCGAAAAAAATAATACTAACTTTTAGGAGAGAATTATGCGCGTTTTTTTATGTTCTAGCATTATAGCTATCTTCACAATGTTCAGTTCAGTGTTTGCTCAGGAAACTATAACTGTTCAGCCAGATAATCAAGTAGTTACTAATACTGGTAATGCACGTGTAAAAGGCGGACCATTAGAAAATGACTTAGTAAAAACTGTAGATTTATCTGAAAATACTCTATTTTCAATAAAATTAAATGCTACAAATTTTGACAGATATATTCGTATAACAAGCTACTCTACTAATCTTGACTTTGTAAGATTTACTAGAGATAAAACAAATGCTTTTCTTACATTTAGAACTTTAACTGCTGGTATAGGAAAACTTGATTTCCAAGTAGATAATGAAGAAAATGTTATAAGAAAATATTTATATACTATAAATGTAACTAATAGTCAGGGAATAGCTTCTATGGAAACTAATGCTATATTAGATCCTGATAATGAAACTAATGATATGATGACAAACGAGATGATGACTAATGAAGCTATGACTAATGATATGATGATGACTAATGAAAGTGCCACAAATGAAATGATGAATGATCCAAATCAAACTAATCAGGCTGCTAACAATGCTCAAACTTCAATAATAAAAGAAAATAATCAGCCTAATAAAGCTGCTGTTGAATCTAATCCTCAAACTATAGCATTATTTAATTCAGCTGAAGAATTAAAAAACATAAAAGATTATAATAATGCAGTTAATGCTTATAGTAATCTTATAAGTGAGTATCCTAATTCAAAATATTCTGTATACAGCTATTTTAGAATAGGTGATATTTATAATCAAAAGAAAGATTATAATAATGCTTTCAATATGTACAATGAAGCTTCTAAATTAGAAAATGCTAATAATAATGAAAAAGCTGCTGCTATTTATTCTATGGGTGTTATGAGAAAATATGAAAATAAACATGATGAAGCTATTGCTTATTTTAATGATGTTATGAATAAATATTCTCAAACTCCTGTATATGGAAATGCTGCTTATGAAGTTGCTGACAGTTTAAAACAAACAGGAAGAATATCTGATGCTCTTCCTATATTAGAAAAATCATTAGAAAAAAATAATAATTTTTCTAAAAGAGGAGATTCTATATTACTTTTAGCTGAAATATATGAAAAAGGTGATAATAATACTAGAGATTTTGAAAAAGCATATAAAACTTACAATAAGTATTTATCTGAATACCCTACTTCATCTAAAGCTAAATATGCTAATGATAGAAAAAATTTTTTATCTCGTAATGCTGTTCATTTAAGATAAAATAAATACAAATAAATTGATTATAATGAACCTTTTAGAAATAAATTTTCTAAAAGGTTTTTTTATATATTAATAAATATCTATATACAATAAAATTCTAATTGCATTTCTACTTTTATCGATAATAAAAATGATATATATATTCTGGAGTTAACAAGTGCCAAGATACGAGCAGCTAAAATCAAAATCTAAAAGTATATCATATACAAGACAAATTAGAAATGAAAGTAAAGAAATAAATTTAAAAAAACCAATTATAATCTCAATAACATTTATAATAATCACTGCTGTAATATTTACTATAGTAAAAAAATATTCTCCTATAGTGGATATAGCAATAAAAGACTTCTTTTCTATAAATCATAAAGAAGCATTAGTTCTAGAAAGTGATGGTATGACAGAAGATCAAAATAAAATGAGTTTTTTAAATAATATACCATTATTTAACTTTTTTATAAAAACAGATACAAATCAAACTCTATCTGTTATGACTTATGAAACTAATTCAAAAATAGAAGCTGCTTTAGATACTATACCAAATAATGATACTTCAAATAGTTCTATAATCACTAGAGAATCACTTTTGCCATTTTTTAATAATAGCGGCACAAGTAATTCTATAATTTATGATAACAATTATATTGACTATGGAAATAATCATGAATCTGTACTATTTTCAAATGGAGAATCAAATATAATATCATTGGAAGAAAATAATACCAGCAATTATAATGAAAATAATACAACTAATGAATATAATACCACAATTATAGAAAATAATTCAGAAAATGAAAAAACATATAATTATTTGGAACAAATGATATTAGAAAATAGAAATAATTATATAAAAAATGAATCTACTAATATAAAAAATAATAATATTAAACAGACAAATTCACAAGAGCCAAAAGGCATGTTTGATAATATATTAAAACCAAGAGAAAATACTAGAAGAGAAACTACTACTATGAAGCCTGCATCAAGTACTACCTTTAGTACAAAGGCACCTCCTAGTTATATTAATGAAACACAGAAAAAAAATACAACAAATGAAAATTATAATTTTAATGTTGATGAATATTTGAAAAAGAATGATACACAAAAAACACCAAATAATAATATAGTAAGAGAAAACACTAAGAGAGAAGATAATGATGAAAAGAAAAATATAATTCAAAGCTCAGTTTATACTATGACTAATTCCTTGGATAAGCCTAATATTGATTATAATAGAGTAATCAATGATATGGTAAATCCAAATAATAATAATATAAAAAGAAATGAAGAAGCAAAAAATAATACTATAATAAATAAACCAGCAGAAGAAAAAAATGAATTAAAAGAAAATATCATAAAAAATAATAATGATAATGAATATAAAAAAGAAATCATTAAAAAAGCACAAAATGATATTAATAATTATAATATAAAAAAGGCAAATAATAATATAAGCAGAGATTTAAAAGAAAGAAAATTAAAAGAAAATAATAATGAAGGTATATATTTAGTAGAATACAATGAATCTACAGGTTCTATTACATTGATATTTAGAGAAAGAAAATTTAATAATAAATTATCTGTAGAAGAGGCTATTAATAAATTATTAGTAGGTGCAACTGATGAAGAAAACAATAGGAATATAATAAGCTGTATACCTAAAGATACTGAATTACTTGATATATTTATTGAAAATAATACTGTATATTTAAACTTTAATGAAAACTTTGAATTTAATCCTCTTGGAAATGACGGTACTATGGTTCAAATTTATCAATTTGTATATACAGCCACACAATTTGAGGGAATAGATAATGTTATATTCCTTATAAATGGCAATTTAAATGAAACTATAGGAGCAGAGGGAGCTATAGAGAATATGCCTTTCAGCAGATTTAAATAAATTTAAAATATATATTGATTTTATATTTATATATGGTATCATATACCCATAGTATGTATATAAAAAATAGGTAAATAATTATGTTAAAATCTTTAAATGTAGATGAAGCTGTTAATTTGATAAAATCTAATGATGATATACAATTATTAGATATTAGAAGTTTAATGGAAGTCAATATGACAGGTGCTATAGACGGAAGCATATTGATAGACTTAAATGATCCTAATTCTGAAAAATTAGTTCATAGCTTAGATAAATCCAAAAAATATCTATTATACTGTGCTACTGGTGTAAGATCAGAAGCATTAGCAAAATATATGGATGCAAATGGATTTAATGAATTATACAATTTAAATCATGCGGGACATAGCCAATTAGCAATGGCTCTCAAAAAATAATCATAATAATAACTTGAATTAATAAAGAAATTAGTATTTAGATAAACTAAATACTAACTTCTTTATTATTATGCTCTATTTAAATAATCGAAAAAATATATTTAAAATATAATTTTTTTATAAATAAATTATTCAATATAAGAATAAAAAAATCTTCTTATCTCTAATGTATCCACTGAAACATCTTTAAGCTTTGGATTTTGCATTGAAGGAGATGTATAATGATAAATAGGTATAAATGCCATATCCTGACCTATAAGCATATTCTCTGCCTTATGCATATTTGACATTCTAATTTCATTATCCATAGTATTTTTAGCTTCTAATATAAGTCTATCATACTCTGCATTTCTATAACCTACCCTATTTCCAGAACTGCTGCTTACAAATAAATCAGCAAAAGTCATAGGGTCCAAATAATCACCTATCCAATCAGCCCTGCAAATAACATACTGCCTTGTCTGTCTATTCTTCTGAAATACAGACCATTCTTCTTGAGTAATAGTCATATCTATATTGAGATTCTCCTTCCACATTTGCTGAACGGCTTCTGCTATAGTAAGTCCAGCTCCTGGATTGGTCTTAAAATCTAGTACAGGAAAGCCCTTACCATTAGGATAGCCTGCTTCTGATAAAAGCTTCTTAGCTTCTTCAATATTAGATTTATAATCCTCTTTTTTAATGCTATAATATGCCCCTCCATTTTCTCTAAAATCACCCTCAACATCTTTCAATCCATAAGGAATAAATGCAGCAGCTGGTGCTTCTCCTCCTTTTGTAATATTTTCTACTATATAATTTCTATCTATAGCAAGAGATAAAGCTCTTCTAACTCTTTTATCTTTTAAAACTCTATTTGTATTATTTAAAGCATAATAAGCAGTTCCTAGAGAAGGTTTTACAACTAAATATCCTTCATTTCTTATTAAATCAATATTAGCACTTGGTATCCTATATGAATATAATATTGAGCCTTCTTTTATAGCTGCATATGCGGTAGATACATCTGCAAATATCACAAAATCTATTTTCTCAGCAATAATAGAATCTTTATTCCAATAATTGGTATTTAATTCTAAAGATATTATTTCATCAGGTCTTCTTTCAGTCATTTTATAAGGACCATTGCCTATATATGTATCTGGAGAAAAAGTCCAATCATCGCTTATAAACTCTTCTCTAAGAGGAGAAAATATTGGTATTGAAAATAATTCCAAAAAATATGCTGTAGGGCTTTCAAAATTCACAATTAAAGTTTTATCATCTATAGCCTCTACTCCAAGAGCTTCTACAGGAAGTTTTCCTTCTAATACCTTACTTGCATTTTTTATTGGAGTAATCAAAAAATTATATGCTGATGCTGTTTTAGGATCTGCAAGCCTTCTAAAAGAATATACAAATTCATCAGCAATCAAATCTTTACCGTCAGACCATTTAGCATTATCTCTTAAATGAAAAGTTATAGTAAGTCCGTCTTCAGATATATCCCAGCTCTCAGCAGCACCGCCTATTATATTATTATTTTTATCTTTAGTTGTTAAGCCTTCAAATACATGCACTGCATAAATCATACTGTCTATTGCAGATAAAAATGAAGGGTCTATACTTTGAGGTTCTGCCCCTATGCTAACTCTTATTCTTCCATGATGATTATTAGACATACATGATATTAATAAAATAATTGAAATTAATAATAAATAGACTAATTTTTTCATAATGATTATCCAATATTTTTATTATTATGTTAACATGATATTTATATATGAATATAAATATTTGTCAATAAAAAATTATTTTAAATACTATCTAAATAAAATTTTTTAATTTTAAAAAAAACTTGGGCGGGTGTTCTTATTTATAATTTTGCAAAAAGTATTATTTGAACTATTAAATCTAATTTAAATGATAAAAATAAAGGGCGGGGAATTAGAATAAATAAAAAGCATAAAAAAACAAGGAATTATATAAATCCCTTGTTTTCTAATAAAAATTATTAATTATTATTCTACATAACAATAATTAAATTTATGTTTTCCTAAAGCATTATAAACTACACCTTTTAATTTAGGACTAACCATCAAAGTAAATGATCTATGATACAAAGGAATAAAAGGCATATCATCAATTAATATTTTTTCAGCATCAATCATATAATTCATTCTAACAGCAGCATCAGCAGTCTTTTTAGCATTATTAACTAAAGCATCATAATTAGGATTAGAATATAATCCATAATTGAATGAATTACCTGTAAGCATTATTTCAAGCATAGTCATAGGATCTCTATAATCGGCATTCCAAGCCATAGAACCAATATTAAAATTCTTTTCTACCAAATACTGCAAAACTAAAGGATATTCATCATTTTTCAATGTTATATCTATATTTAAATTAGCTTTCCACATCTGCTGTATAGCTTCTCCTACTATTATATGCAAACCAGGAGAAACTCTAAGCTCAAGTACAGGAAATCCCTGACCATTAGAATATCCTGCCTCAGCCATCAATGCTTTAGCTTTCTCAACATTAGCCTGATAATTATCAGTATCTATTAAAACACCAGCCTCAGCTCTATAAGAGTCCTTAATACCATCTATAGTAGGCGGAACAAAACCTTGTGCAGGGGACTGACCTCCCATAGTAACATTAGATACTATATAATTTCTATCAATAGCAAGAGATAATGCCTGTCTTACTCTTTTATCTTTTAAAGCCTCATTTGTAATATTAAGAGATAAATAAAAAGTACCTACTCCGTCTTTTAAAGTGATATAATTTTCAGCCTTTAATTTTTCTATTTCACTTGAAGGAGGCTCTAATGCAGAGAAATGGATTGTACCTCCTCTAATACCAGCAATAGCAGTATTAGGGTCACTCATAGAAAGAAAAGTAAGTTTTTTAGCAACAGTCTCCTCTGAATTATAATAATTAGTTCTAGCCTCAAAAACTATATATTGATCCATTACTCTTTCAGTCATTTGATAAGGACCATTACAAATATAAGTTTCAGGAGATAAAGTCCAATCATCTCCATACTGTTCTATAATATCTTTTCTTATAGGAGAGAAAACTCCTACTGTAGCCATAAACTCTAAAAAATAAGCAGCAGGATCAACTAATTCTACTTGAAATGTATAATCATCTATAGCCTTTACAGCAAGCTCATTATAATCCATATTTCCAGCATTAATCTCTTTAGCATTTTTAATGATTTCAAGTAAAGAAGCATATTGAGCAGCAACAGCAGGATTAACAACTCTCTTCCAGCCATATTCAAAATCATGTGCTGTTACAGGCTTTCCATCAGACCATAATGCATTTGTTCTTAAATGAAAAGTATAAATTTTACCATCTTCAGAAATATCCCAGCTTTCAGCCATACCAGGAGCTATTTTTCCATCAGGACCTATTCTAGTTAAACTCTCAAAAGCATGAAAAAGCATAGCAGAAACAACATTCAAAGTATTAAGACTAGGATCTATAGTTCTAGGTTCTGCCCCCATATTAATAACTATAGAATCGCTTTTATTAGCACCCTTACCGCAAGACAGTAAAAATACTAACATCATAGTTAATAAAATACTGATTATTTTTTTCATAATGCATACCTCTCTAATTTTTAATTATTTATTTATATATGTATAGTTAAATTTATGTCTTCCCAATGGATTAAGTACAACTCCATTTAATTTAGGACTTTTCATAAAAGAATCAGCCCTATAATATAAAGGAATAATAGGCATCTCTTCCATAAGTATGCTTTCTGCTTTTGCCATAGCAGCCATTCTCACCCTATTATCTGCAGATTTTTTTGCCATTAACAAATTAGTATCATATTCTTTATTTGCAAATCCAGAATGATTTACTCCGCCATAACTTACCATAACATCAAGCATAGTCATAGGATCATTATAATCCCCAGTCCAGCCCATTCTAGCCATTTGATAATCTTTTTCTACCAATGACTGCAATGTAATTGGAAACTCTTCTTGGACTAAAGAAACATTAATATTCAAATTTTCCTTCCACATCTGCTGTAAAGCCTCTCCAACCAATACATAAATACCAGGAGAAACTTTAAGCTCTATAACAGGATAATTCTGTCCATTAGAATATCCAGCTTCAGCCATCAATGCTTTTGCTCTCTTTACATTATTTTCATAATCATCAACATTTATATATTCTTTATGCTCTTTTCTAAAAGTACTTTCTAATCCTCTAACTTCAGTAGGTATAAATCCGCCAGCAGGAATCTGTCCTCCTTTAGTAACATTATCTACTATATATTTTCTATCTATTGCTAATGCCAATGCTTGTCTTACTCTCTTATCAGTAAATGCCTCATTAGTGATATTTAATTCTATATAAAAAGTACCTATAGCATTATTAGCTGTTATATATCCTTCATTTTTTAACGTTTCTATTTCAGCAGCAGGAGGCTCTAATGCAGAAAAATGTATGCTTCCTCCTCTAATACCAGCAATAGCTGTATTAGGATCGCTCATAAGTAAAAAAGTTAATTCATTTGCTATCTGCTCTTTTTGAGCATAATAATTAGTATTAATATCAAATACTATTTTCTCATCTATTACTCTCTCTTTCATCTTATAAGGACCATTACCAATATAAGTATCAGGCGATAATGTCCATTTATCTCCATACTGCTCTATAATATCCTTTCTTACAGGCATAAATACCACTGTAGAAGCAATAAACTCTAAAAAATAAGAAGCAGGATTTGCAAGCTGAACTTCCAAAGTATAATCATCAATAGCCTTTACTCCTAAATTATCATAACTCATACTTCCAGAATTTATTTCCTTAGCATTTTTTACAATTTCCATCATATATGAATATTCAGCAGCAACTTTAGGATCAACGGCCCTTTTCCAAGAATATTCAAAATCATTTGCTGTTAAAGGTTTTCCATCTGACCATTTTGCATCCTTTCTAATATTAAATGTATATGTTAATCCGTCTTCTGATATATTCCAGCTTTCTGCCATTCCAGATTTTACATTATTATTAGAATCTATTTTTGTAAGTCCCTCAAAAGCATGAAGTATATAAGATGATACAACATTAATAGAATTTAATGTAGGATCCATTGTCTTCGGCTCGGGACCTAAATTTATTATTACAGATGAATCAGATTTGCCATTGTTGGCAGATTTTGTACATGATAATACTATCAAAATTACAAAAGATAAAATAATTAATATTTTTTTCATAATAGTCCTCATTATATAAATTTTATATAAGTTAAAATTCATATTATATTATATGCATTATTATGTCAATAAATAATACTATATATAGCAATACAAGTTTATATTGACAAAAAATATATATAAATATATTATGTTTACTTATATAATTGTTTTTATAAAATCAAGGAAAATAACATATGATTAGAAAAAGCATTCTTATTTTATCATTCGCATTTTTAATAATATCATGTTCAAATAATAATAACATTAATAATAATCAGACTAATACTAATTCAATAGAAATTCAAACTAATGAATTAAAACAAGCCGAAGAATCAAAAAATGATAGTTCTAATACGCCAAAAAATATAGAATGGATATCCCATCACTATTACATGAAAAATGATGAAGGAGATTTCTTTTCAGTTTATTTAAATGACAGATGGCCTTATTATATAAATAGCGATTCTGAATTAATGCCTAATTATGAAAAGATAAAGGCAGCTTTTAATTATAAAAATTTAAATGATATAAATCAATTCTATGATAAAAACAGCATTCTTGATATAACTAACAATAAAATATACGCAGAAGCTCAAAACGGCGACAGTATAGAAAGTACATATTCAAATATTATATCATTTAAAATGACTTCAAAATCATTAAATAGTTCATCAAAAGATATAAATACTACTTCATCATTAAAAGCAGCAGTATATAACTATGCATATTCAGATGTTTCTGAAACTAATGAATATGGAAGTGCTTCAACATTCTCATATAAAGATTCTATATTTTTGCTTATACCTGATGACACTAACAAATTAGAAGTATATGATAAAATTTCTTTTGACATAAATGAAGGTTTCAATTTAAATAATATAAAAAGAAATGAAAATCTAGAATTTGAAAATAAAAAGGGAAGCATATCAAAATTATTTGAAAATAATATGAGTGATTTTTATAATGAATGGATAACAAATTCAGCTGACAGCTATGAATCAAGTGAATCTATCAACATAACTTATTTTAATGATAAAACTATATCTATAAGAAGAACTTCAACACTATATTTAGGCGGAGCACATGGAGTGTATAATAATTATAATTTAGTATATTCATTGGAAACAGGTGAAAAAATAGAAGTTACTAATTTTATAAAAGATTTTGATGATACTGAATTAAAAAGCCTTATGAGAGAAAAACTTTTATCAATAGAAGACAGAAATGAAGAAAGTTACTTAGTTCCTTTAGATGAAATAACTTTAGCTGATACATCTTTCTATATATATGCTGATGGTATGCATTTTGTATGGCCTATATATACTATAACTCCTTATGTTTTAGGTGAAACAGAAATAGTTTTTGATTTTGATGAAATTAAACCATTCATAACAGATATGTATATGGATATATTAGAATAAAATATTATAGGCATTTAGAAAATGAATATTTTTTAGTATTTTCTTTTTTCAAATGCCTTGCTTCTTTTATTAGATTAAAATGATTTTTATAATCTTTTAACTGATAATAACATATAGATAAATAACATATTGTATATCTACTATTTTCATTAGATAGTATTAATTGCTTATTGAAATTTTCTATGGCATTAATATAATCTTTGACACACATATAGCAAAGCCCAATATAGTAATATAAAATATATTCACTATCGCAAATATCTTTAGCCTCTAATAAATTCTCTATAGCCTTTTTATATTTATCAACTCTATAATAAGATATTCCAAGCCATAATTTAATATAATAATCTTTTTTATTGCTCATTTCATATAATCTATTTGATTTTTCAAAATATTCTATAGCACTATAATAATTTTCAAGTCTATAATAACATATTCCAATCAATCTATAATTTTCAAAATTTTCTTTATCCGTATCAATAATATTAGTATAATATTTCAAAGCTTTTTTATATTTATATGAAGGACATGAATTATATGAACAAGACTTTAAATATATTTTTAAATATTTAATAGCATTCTCAAAATCATTTATATTATAATATGATAATCCAAGATAATAAAAATAATCAATCTCAATTTCATTTTCTATATTATTATCAAGTGCCTTTTCAAGATACTCAATCGCCTCTATATAATTTTTAAGCATATATAAAGAAAATCCTAATTTAAAATAATATTTTGGATTTTCTTCTAATTCCATTAATTTTTTATACATTTCGAAAAGATTTTCATAATCTTTATTATTGTAAAATTCATCAGCCTTTTTTATATAGAATTCTTTCTCCATACGATAATATAAACTAAAATATATTAACTTTGTCAAAATTATTTAATTAAAAATTATACATATACTCATTAAAAATTAAGGTTAATATTTCCGAATATATATAATAAGAAATACAAAATAAATCTAAATAATAGAAGAAGAACATGGCTATAATAGAATTTAACATACCAACAAAAATAACATTAGGAGTTGATGCTCTAGATTGTTTAGCAGATACTATAAAGAAGTATGGCGGAAGAACTGTATTAGTTACAGACGGTGCTTCTTTTAATCAGACTGGATTAATAGACCAAGTAGTGAATAAGCTTAATGATAAGTTTATCAATGTAATGGTTTATTCAGATGTAAACTCTACAAGTACAAGCGATGCTGCTGATATTATTGCTAACCTTGTAAGATACAGCAGGGCGGAATCTATAGTCGCAGTAGGCGGATTTAAAATACAAAATACTGCAAAAGGCGCTGCTATTGTAGTAACAAATAGCGGAGAGGCATCAGACTATATTAATGGTCAGCCTGTATACCATAAGCCTTTGCCTATTATAGCTGTACCTACAATATTAGGATCTTTATCAGAAATAGCAACTGGTATGTGCTTATATGATAAATATGATGAAGTTAATAAACAAAATAATGATCCTAATGTATATGCTTCTAATTGTATTATAGACCCTACTTTGTATGCAACTGTACCTGTAAAATATACCGTAAGCAGTGCTTTGTCAGTATTTGCATTATCTTTTGATATATATATGAGTAATACTATAACAAGCATAACTGAGCCTTTAATAATTCATGCTATGAAAATAAGTATGCATGGATTAAAAAAGCTTATTGCAGACAGCAACAATGTAGATAATATAACTACATTAGCCACAGCAAATATGTTATGTGCTACTTCCGCATGCCATAGCAGTTTGGGAGCTATAAGGGCTTTATCTATTGCTATAAATAGTGTTTATGCAGTTAATAAATCTATGGTATGTTCTATATTACTTCCTCATATAATGGAATATTATATTACTGTAGCTCCTGATAAATATGTTGTACTTTCAAATGTAATAGATGGTATAGACCCTGAAATGACTCCATTTGAAATTGCTAACCAATCTGCACAACATATAAAACAGTTTTTACATAATATTAATTTGCCTACAAGATTAAATGAAATAAATATAGATAGAAGCAAATTTGATAAAGTAGCAGAATTAGCATTAAAATATAGCGGTATGGATCAGCTTCCTAGAGCTATGAATTATGATTCTATTATGACTATATTAGATCAAGCTTATTAATCTTCGCTTTTAGGAGCATATTTATAGGGCTTTTTATGTAATGCATCTATAAGTTTTTTATTTGGTTTATAGTTTTCTATAACTGGTAAAGTCTTATATTCTAAAAGCTTGCAATTATAGCTTTCAGCATATTTATTATAAGCCAAACATAATAAATGCTCCAAATTAATAGTATCAAGCAAATTATAATGTATAAGAGAATCTATTGCCGATTCATCTTTAGTATCCTGATAATAATTCCATAATAAAACAGCTGTATAACCGTTTACTCCTTCCATATCATCGCCGCGAGAAATACCTACATCCTGTTCTATTTTTTTAAGTCCGCCTGTATATCCTAAATCTTTAAGTACAAAACGTAAATCTATCTGAGCACATTTTATAGTTGCGGCAAAATATCTCTCTAAAAATGGTATATCAAAACAAGAACCATTAAATGTAACTATTATAGAATAATTTTTTATATAATCTAAAAACTCATGCTCATTTCTTCCATGTACAAATACTTTTATATCTTTGCCGTCATAACAGCCTATAACTGTAACATGTGCTTTGGAAGGTTTTATTCCTGTAGTTTCTATATCTAAAAAAACCGTTTTATTCATAAAAATAGGATATAGTCTGTATGTTATTGATGATGGAAATCTCTTTAGAAAATAATTATAATTTTTTGACTTATAATTATAAATAGATTTAGGAAGTTCTTTTTTCAAAGCTTCTCTTATACTGCTCGGCATAGCATAATAATCTATTTTTTCTAATGTATCCTCCCAATCAATAACGCCCTCTTCCCATAAAAGACTTTCTTTTTTTGGTCCGATACCTTCTATATGCTGAAATGTTTTTTTTATTAAATCCACATAATTCCTTTATTCTTTATCTCTATTTTCTTTTCCATTTAACACCTTGAGGAGTGTCCATTATTTCTATTCCCATAGATAATAATTCATTTCGTATCTCATCTGCTCTTTGATAATTTTTTTCTTTCTTTGCAGATGTACGCTCTTCTATTAACTTAATTATCTTTTCATCATCTCCATTATTTTCTTCTTTTTTATCATCTGTATTAAAGCAATTTATAATATTATTAACTCTATTAATAAATTTTAATACAGCATCTCTAGTATTTATATTGATAGAATCAAAAGATGTATTTACTGATTTTACCAATGTAAATAATATTCCTAATGCTTCTGAAATATTCAAATCATTATAAATAGAATCAGAAAACTTTTCATTAGAGCTTTCTAACTCTTTTAATAAATTTTCATTAATTTCATTAGAATCAGTTCTATTTATATCTTTTAATCTAAATATTAAATCATTAACCCTGTCAATAGCACTTTGAGACTGTTTAATTCCTTCAATAGTAAAATTCAATTGCTTTCTATAATGAGAATTAATAAGAGAATATCTTATAGCCTCAGGAGAAAGCCCTTTGTTGAGTAAATCTCTCAAAGTATAAAAATTTCCCTTAGACTTTGACATTTTCTCACCATCTACTATTAAATGCTCGCAGTGAAGCCAATAATTAACAAACTTTTCATTAAAAGCAGCTTCATTTTGTGCAATCTCATTTTCATGATGAGGAAACTTATTATCAACGCCTCCAGTATGTATATCAAAATGCTTTCCTAAATACTTACAGCTCATAGCTGAACATTCTATATGCCATCCTGGTCTGCCCTTTCCAAAAGGAGAATCCCAATAAACATCTCCATCTTCTTCTGTATAAGCTTTCCAAAGAACAAAGTCGCTTGCATTCTCTTTATCATATTCATCATTAAGAACACGTCCTGAAGCTCCGTCTAGCAATTCCTGTTTATCCAAATTAGCAAGTTCTCCATACTGAGGAAATGTGCTTATCTTAAAATAAACTGAACCTTCTGATTCATAAGTATGCCCATTCTTCTTTAAAAGCTCTATAATATCTATCATCTCTTTTATATGATCTGTAGCAGCAGGATTTACAGCAGCATTTTTTATTCCTAATGTTTTTATATCTTCAAAAAATGCTTCCTTATATTTTTTAGTATAATCACTTAAAGATATATGATTTTCTTTGGAGTTTTTGATAGTTTTATCATCAACATCCGTAAGATTCATAATAAGTTTTACATTATATCCATAATCTTCTAATACTCTTCTAAGTAAATCGCTAAATACATAAGCTCTGAAATTTCCTATATGTGCATAATTATATACCGTAGGTCCGCATGAATACATACCAATCTCATTAGCATTAATTGGTTTGAATACTTCTTTCTCTCTAGTAAGCGAATTGTAAAATACTATATCTTTCATATCAAAAAACTATTCCTTAAAATATAATTACATTTTACTTAAAAGACTTTATTTGTCAAGAACTATTATTCATTTTTTACAAGATGATTTTTAATAAAAAACCCCTCTAATAATTTTAAGAGGGGTTATAAAGCTTTATTTATTAAAAAATAAATAAAATAATTTTCTAAATATAAACTAATAAAAATTAAACTCTCTTGCTTTTTTTTATTACTACAGTAGCCTGCTCCTTATATTTAGATATTAGACTTTTAAGATCCTTTTTTACTTTGTCTTGTGTTTGTGACATTATTTGATCCTCCTTGAATGATGAATAATGTTTTTAGAAGCTGCCGTCTCTCCATACTTTGAAATCTGGATAGTCTAATTTTTTAGATTTATCTTCATACCATTTGCATACTGCTGCTGACATATTAATAACATAAAAATTAAACTCTGTCTTCCAGCCGTCATTTTTAAACTCTGCAAATGATGGTATAAATTTATTATTAATAGCATCGTATATACTGCTTTGTGCTGACTCTGTAGGAATATTATTATCTTTGATCGCAATTCTCAATATTAAATGTATAGACATACAGGATAAAGTGGATGTAATTCTGCTGTATTCATTAAACATCTCGTCTTTTGTATAATTTGCTGATAAAGTGTCCATCCACATTTTTATTATATTTCCTAATGCTTCTAATTGTTCTGCTGTAGCATTTTTATTCATAATAATAGAAGCATAACTTTCTGCCAATTCTGCAAATGTCATAGTAGAATTTTCATCCGATATGGATATATCAGCAACTTCTTCTATTTGCATAGATTTTACCATAGAAGAAGTATTATTCTGAGCATAAACTTTGATATCATTTGATACAAAAATAAATGAAAATAATAATAAATAAATAAAAATCTTTTTCATAAAATATATTCCATTATAATTTTATATATTTATTATCGTCATCAATTAATTTGTCAATACTCTTATTTTTATTTTAATTATAAAAAATATTTCTATGAAAAGTAATATTAGAAGCCCCCCCATCATTCTTTAATGCGAAAACTCAAATATTATGTATTATTTTATTTTAACTAAATAAGAAAAAGCATACCCGCCCAAATTTTTATTATATTATAAGCTTATATAACCGCATGTTTAATATGATTTATTATATTGAGAAATAATATATTTTTTAAAATAATAATGCAATTAACATGCGGCTTAAAATTGCTAATCAATTTATTTTTACTATCCATTCAAACACTTTTTCTAATATATGTTCGCTATCCATTGCTTCAAAAAATATACCATTAACTAAATCATTATGATAAATATTTTTATTTTCAAATATAATACAATCAGCCAAACCAGAATTAAAACTATTAATTTTATTAGAAAAATTGATTGCATTTTGTACTTCGCAAACAGGATCTATCTCAGAATGTATGCATAATACTTTTGTCTTCTCAGTTCCATCTACATGATAATAAGGATTTCCTAATTCTCTGTTATAGCCTTCTTCAAATAATTGATCAAGCATAGGCATTATTCTTTCATTAGTACATACATTTAAATCTGTAGGTCCTCCAAGCGATATATAACCTCTAAAAAGATTATTATCAACATTATATTTTTTATGCATTTCTTTATTATAAACAAGTAATGCCCCTAAATGAGCACCTGCTGAAGAACCTATAACAATTATATCAGAATAAGAAATATTTTTTTCTTTTAGAATTTCCAAAGCCTTATTAAATCCAGCAAACACATCTTCAATTTGGCAAGGATATTTATATTTTGGAGTAAGCCTATATCCCAATAAAATGGTATGGAATTTTTCTTTTGCAAAACGTCTTCCAACAAATCTATATAAATTAGCTGTACCTTCTTTCCATCCTCCTCCATAGATATATACAATAATCTGTTTCTTTATTTCATTACTATCTTTAGTTTGAGGAGGAAAATATAATATATACTGTGCTTTATTTTTATCATATTGATATTTTTCAGGCTTTATTTTTTTATCAGCTTTAAGAAAATTTATAGCCATACTAGGATATGTAAGATACTCACCTATCATATTTTTTCTTCTAATTTTTTCTTTAAGCTTTTTATCTTTTTCATCTAATTTAGCTTTTTTCTCTTCAATTTTTTTCTGCTCTTTTTCAATCTTTTTATTATTATCTCCCATAAAAATACTCCTTATTTATTAATATTAATTAAAATCTATAAATGAAAAATCTTTACTATAGATGAAATAAAATCTATATTAAATAATATAAGCATAGCCAAAATAATAATAATACCAACTCCTAAAGCCGATAAACTGCTCCAAAATACAAAATGAAATAAAGGTAAAATTATCATAAGAATAGATATAAAAGAAATAGAAATAACATAGGATACATATTCATTAAAATATTTTCTATCTATAACATCAATTAAAAACATAGCTATATTCAAACCTATAGACAAAAATGGGATAGCATAATTAAATGACCATTTATAAAATCCTGTAAAGATATCTATTATTATAATCAGAGGAATTAATATAAAAAATTCTATTAATAATTTTTGCCTTAAATATAAAGTGCTTGCTGTAAAACACACATACGTAAAATATGCAGACAATATTGATATAATAGATATTACAGCCCAATTATATTTGGAATTAGTTGAAATATTTATTATTATCAAAGCTATTATAGCAGTTAATGATGAAAGCAAAACTATTTTTTGAACATTAATTTTTTTCTGCAATTTATAAAACCATTCATAAGAATGATATTCTTCATATATGAGTTTATTATCATTATTATTTAATTCTTTTAAACATAAAGGACATATATCTTTATTAGTCTTTATTTCCAATTTACAATTATTACAATAAGACATTTTAGTTATACTCCAAAATCATTAGAATAAATTTCTATATCTGAAATATTTGATATAAACTTAAAAAAATATTTAATTATATCAGTTTCAATAACCGTTCTATTAAATGTAATAGATAGTTTATCATTAAAGCTGCATACACCGCAATTTAAAGGGCTATTTATTGTAGGATATACTACAGCTTCAAAATGACTTATATAATCTTTCATATCATCAGGAAGTATTATATTTCCAAAATTAGATATGGTCATAGTTTTCTGCTTATCTTCAAAAAGCTTAAAGGCCAAATTAACTACAAAATTTTTAACAAATAAAGGTATAAATTTGGCAAGTACATTATTTTCTAATTTAGTATTATTATATATAAAATTCTCTAATCTATCTTTATTAATTTTTTCTTTCATCTCTTTATTTGCTATATTAATTATATCTTCAAATGTCAATTTATTTTTTGTATTAATTTCTATATTGACTATACCAAAAAAATTTTTTAAAGATATTGAAGGAAACATACCTCTCAAATTAACAGGAATACATATAACTATATTTTTACCGTCTATTCAGTTTCATAAATAGAATAGGCAAGTACAGATAATATATATGAAGTTATAGTCATATTATATTTTTTACTTTCTTTCTTTATATTATCAAGACTTAATATCCCATGTACAACATTATCTCCATATAATTTCAAAGGCTTACCTTTAATTAAATATATATCCTTTATCTTTTTTTCTTTATATAATTTTCTTTTACTTTTTGTATGTACTAAAAAACTATCATCGCAATCAGCGGCCGTATGTATATTATCTTTGAATACATCTTCATTTTTATCATCTATTTTCTTACCAACTAAAATAAAATAATGATATAATAAAGACTTTAAAAAACTTATCAAAGCCGTAGCATCAGCAAGAGAATGATCTATCTCTACAAAAATTCTATATTTATAATATCCAACTCTTATTAAATATCCATTATTTAATTTATTATTTATATTATAGCAAGGATAATATTTATCTTCCTGAATAATTAATTTTCTATGATTCTCTTCAAAATAATTCCAAAAAAGTCCCTTTTTTATCATAAGTGAAAGTGTAGGAAATCTTTTGATAGTTATATCTAATGCTTTTTGCAATATTTCAGGATTAACCTCTTCTTTTATAACTACAGACACCCTAAATATTGGAATATTTTTTTTATTTTTTATTGACACAAAAAGTTTAGCGGCATTATCCAATTTGTATAGATGTTTCATATCAAACTACCAATAACTTAATGTAAATATATTAAATCATTTGTTTTATTTTTCAATGATTAAAAATGACTAAATTTATATAAAAAATTCTATTTAACAATATATAGTTCTCTTTTAATTTATTTTTCTGCATATTAGAAATTTTTTTAAGTATAAAATAATTATATTGAAATATAATATATAATTTTTTTAACTTATTAATGTTGAGTTAAAGATGCAGCAAATTTAAATAAAACTAGGGCGGGTGCTATAATTTCTAATTTGATAATAAAAAAATTATAAGCAAATATATCAAAGATGATAATAAAAAATAAAGGGCGGGGAATTAGAATAAAATTCTATTAATAATTAATTATACCCATCGCTTCTTCCTAAAGATATACCTAAAACTAATCCTATAGAAAGATCATAGAAATTATATTTATTATATATATTATTACCTAAATTATTATTAACAACATCAGTTTTGTACTGCATACCAAAATTATACATCATATATCCGCCTATAGTAACAGCAAAATTAGGAACTAAATACAAAAATCCTTCAACTGTAAGTTTTATATAAGGCATTATAGGAGCTTTAAATAAATCTCTCATATTATTAACATTCCAATTATCCAAATTAGGTGAAGCTATGACTCCTCCAAATTTACTTGAAGATTCCATAGCATATAATGGAGCTAATATTCCAGCCCCTAATCCCACAGACATTTTACTGAAATTTAATTTAACCGTAGCCCCAACCATCATAGAATAAAATGCCATAAATTCTTTATATTTTTTATCATTTTCTTTATAATCTGACATCAAAGCATTAATACTAAAACCAATATCACCAAATAAACTCACCCCTTTAATAATGCTCGTATAATCATCTTCAAATAACTTAAAATAATTTCCAACTTGGAAAAATAAAGCTCCTTCAAAACCTAAAGTACCATCAACGCTGTCATAAATAGTGTTTTTATAATTATCATTTACTTTTATAGAATTAAAAGGAAAAGCAATTCCATAATGTCCATTAAAATTTATCTCCAAACTAGCAAATGCACTATATGTAATAGTTATAATAAAAATGTTTATAAATAAAAAATATTTAATTATTTTCATAAGCATAACTCCATCATTATTATTATTATAAATAACATACTATTTTATTTCAATGCATAAATTATCAGTATAATATCCATTAACCGTAGAATATTTTGAAAATTCAAAACATACAATTATAGATTCTCCATCTGGAAGATTCTTAATCTTTTCATATTGTATATAAAATGTAGCCTCTGACATTCCTCCTGAAACTGTAAGATTAACTATTAAACCATCAGGTTTAATCGCTATAGGGTTATTATTGTAATTTTTAAATAAAAAGTACTGACCAATTTGTGTATAGCTCAATTATCAGGCTTATGTTTTATATACCATCTTATAGGTGCTAAATCTGATTTTATAGGCATTACTAAGTTAAGTACATTATTGACAGAAAATGAATCACCATCAAATACAATATCCTGTCCTTCTTTTAAAACTACAGCGGAACTACTTCTATAGTTTATTACAAATTTTTCATCCATACTCTTAGATTCTTTAAAATTCTTTACAGACCAATCAATTAAAACTGCCAATCCAACTATTGCCCCAATACCAACTATAGTTTGAATAACCAATAAACCAACAGCGGCCATTATACCTTTTGCTATACCTGTTACTATTGCACCTAATGCTTGAAATATTGGTCCAAATCCAGCTCTTGTTTGAAATTGTCCATTATTAATAATATAATCATTAATTGAATTTAATATAAATAAACTATTCATCATTATATTGAGATTATAATTTTCATCTTTATCTAAATTAAAATTTTCTTTATAATTATTTATATTATTTTTTAATTTTATACCGGATATTAACTCCATTGTATCATTCATATAAAATGAAATATCGATATTATCATATTTAACTAAATCCATTTTTACCAATCCTTTTATTATAGTACCGTTTTTATAAAAACTAATTGTTTCAGGAAATATTTTTTTATTTTTATATCTCATTAAAACAGAAGTATTATCTTTTGATATAATAGAAACTAAATACTCATTATTATTTTCTTTTTCTGAAAAAATTACCATATCTTCAATATCTTTAAAAAATATACCCATAATATCTGTTTTATTTTCTGATGAATTATAACTACTATCTAAATACATAAAATTAATATTTTCAGTAATAGAAGGATTTTCTGGGGTATTTGGATTTTCTGGAGTATTTGGATAATATACAGAATATTTATGTTTTGTACATGCTGACAAATTGAATAATGTTAAGATAATCATAAAAACGCATATTAACTTCATAAATTACCTCAAAAATTAATAATATTAAGTATGATTAGTATTATAAATAAATAAATAAATATGAAATTATTATTATTTAATGATTATTGCACAATAATAAGAATTATAGTTCATATTTAAATAAAAAAAGCTGCCTAACTAATTAAAGTCAGACAGCTTATATTTATATTAAATAAAATTTATTACTTAATAATTTGATCAGCGATACCTAATATAGCCTGAATCTTTGGTGAGAAAGCAACTATAGCACCAGCAAATACAACACTTATCAAGCTCATTAATTTGATAAGAATGTTTATAGAAGGTCCAGAAGTATCTTTGAATGGGTCACCAACAGTATCACCTATAACAGCAGCAGCATGATTAGGATTAGTAACTTTATTTCCATTTTCATCAGTAATTTTCTTACCGCCTAAATTACCAGCTTCAATGTATTTTTTAGCATTATCCCAAGCACCGCCGGCATTAGACATCATAACAGCCATAGCAAAACCAGCAGTTAATCCTCCAACTAACATACCTATAACAGCAGGTACTCCGAATAAGAAGCCAACTACAACAGGTACAATGATTGCTAATACAGAAGGAACGATCATTTCTTTCTGAGCTGATTTAGTACAGATTTGAACTGCTTTTTCATAATCAGCTTTTACACCTTTTTCACCAGCTAATAAACCTTTAATCTCTCTAAACTGTCTTCTAACTTCTTCTACAACACCTGCAGCAGCACGTCCAACAGCTTTCATAGTTAAAGCACAGAAGAAGAATACTAACATAGCACCAATAAATATACCTATTAATACTTTAGGGTTCATTA
>CALXXQ010000037.1 GCA_944392715.1 uncultured Brachyspira sp. | reverse complement strand
AATAATAGGAAAGATTTTGAAAAGAGATATGATTTATAATGGGGGAGTTTTATTATCTATCAATGGAGAAGGTATTGATTATGAGAATTATCAAGATATCGAAACAAAGTGGCTTGAAGTATTTTATCTTCCTCCAGAGGCTGAAGACGGAAAAGATGCAATTCATGGCTTTGTGCATGGTTCACAGATAAAACTTGAAAACAGAGGCTATTAAAGAGCATAGCAATAATAAAAAATTATTAGCCTTTGAAAACTATATATAACAAAAAAGTGAGCCGACTGCCGTAGGCAAGGTACCTTTGGTAAGCCAGCTAGTGAGTAAACTCACTAGATTATTTAAGGCGACCAAGTAGGCACCTTCGGTGGGCGAACATAACAACAATGGAAATAATTTTATGAATATAGGTGCTGTAAGATCAATTCCTACAATGTTTATTCTAAACTTCTTTACTTTAGGAATATACCATTACTATTGGATTTATTATATTAGTTTAGAAGTGAAAAAATTTACTAAGCGAAAAGATATATCTCCTGAATTAGAAGTTTTACTCAGTATTATTACCTGCAATCTTTACAGCATATTTTGGTATAATAAATACGGAAATATTATTCATAAAGAAATAGCTTTAAAAATTGATGAGAATGACAGAAATGATGTTACTCAAATAAGTATGGTTTCATTTATTATTGTATTATTTGTAGGTATGCCAATTATTGGTGGATTAATATTTGCTTTTGTTATGGGAGTATTGCTAAGCGGTATGGCAGTACTTTACGGAGGAGCGTATAATAGTTTTACTTTGAATCCTGAAGTATTATTAATATTTGCAGGTACTATATTAGCATTTATAGTTATTGTTATACTAATTACTGCTATGATGCTCATTCCTGATATTATTATGCAAAAGAAATTAAACACTATATGGAAGAAGGTAAAAGAATCTCATTATAATAAAAATTAATTTTTAAATTCTAATATTCTATATTTTTACTACAAATAATTTTTATAACCAACTTCATGACTTCGTCAAATTTGCAAAAAAGACATTACGATGCATTTAATTATTAAAAAGGAACTATATATGGTTTTTACTGTTTTTAATGTAAATATTTGTATATAATTTCATAGATAAAAATAAAAATATTGTTTATAATATTTCTATGGGATTTGTATATGATTGAAATTATATTTAATAATGTATTACCGTATATAATTATTGCCATAGGATTTTTTTTGTTATTTTGGTTTTATAAAAAAAATATTCAAATGGTGATTTATACGAAACAAAAAAATAACAAAGTTTCAAAATTATCAAAATTGTTGCATAAATATTATAATTTATTTTTTATACTTTTATTTCTTATATCTTTATTATCATTTGTGGCTATTTATTTTATACACTCATACAAAATAGAGAAAAGATTTGATAATGCCATTCAATCATATGAAAAAAGCATGTCTAATATATTTTATAATTTATCCGTATCAACAAATAATCAAACCAATGAAAGCATAGTATCTAGTAATGAAACTTCTTCAATATCTGTAAGTACAATGGATAGAATATCAATAAACAATAATAATATTATGAATGTGATAAGCAGTGAAGGTGACAGTTTTGATTTATTAAAAAAATCTTTTGAAATAGGTTTGGATCTATTAAAGGCTTCTCTTTCAGAAACAATGAAAGATTCAAATGATGTATTAACATTCTGGTTTGCCTTTTTATCAATTATAATGGTTGTATTTAGTTTTGCTGGATATTTTATAAATAATAATATTTTGGAGCAATCAAAAACTCAATTAAAATTTGTTGAAAAAGAAGCAGAACTATCAATAAAAAATATAAAAGTTGAAACACAAAAATTAATTGATGAGAATAATAAATATATACAAATAGCAAATTTATTTAATTTAAGTAGGGAAATGTACAATAATAAAGATTATGATTTTACTACAAAATATAATTCAATTATTAAATATAATTTAGAAATAATAAAATTATATGGAGATATTGATAATATAAAAGATAGAAATCATATCAATAATTATGCTATTGCTTATTATAATATAGGAAAATCCAAATCAGATTTGGGTGATCAAGATGAAGCTATTGAATATCTTAATAAATCTATAAAATTAAATCCAAATTTTTCTAATGCTTATGTTTATAGAGGTATGGCTTATTATCAATTAGGGAAATATAATGAGGCTTTAAAAGATTATAATAAAGCAATAGATTTAGATGAAAATAATGATTATGCTTATACTAATAGAGGACTTGTAAAAGAAGAGTTGCGAGAATTGGGTGAAGATTCAATTTCAATTTATGATATTATAGATGACTATAACAAAGCTATTAAATTAAAACCAAAAGATTTTGAATCTTATGTAAATAGAGCTAGAATAAAAGAAATTATTAAAGATTATAGTGGAGCAATAGAAGATTATAATAAAGTTATACTATTAAATTATAAAGATCCTAAAATTTATTTTAATAGGTACTTTAACAAAGAAATATTATTGACAAATATAGAAGATAAAACTTCAGAAGAATACAAAAAATATTTTGAAGATACATATAATGATTTAGATACCGCTTACAATTCAGCTGATAAACAATTAAAAGAAATAATAAAAAATCAAATTATTGGTATGGCTAGATAAAGAGATAAAGTAGCAAAAAAATTCTGTAAAGATAAAGGCTAGGATATAAAATAGCGGCAAAGATTGATTATATTTGTAACTATTCTTAAATAAATTTTATGTGCTTTTGCAACTTTGACGAAGTCCGAGAAAAGTTGATAAAAAATAAGTTTAAAATTTATTAACATTCCCCGCCCTCTATCTTTATTGTTTTTATTTTCAGTTTTTAATTTGATCTTTTTTATTGTTTAAAAAGAAATGTTAACGCCCGCCCAAGTGATTTTTTAATTTAAAATCTATTTAACGCACGGTTAATTAAATTTAGTTATATGATTAGATTATAATTTTAAATTTGATTATATTGCTAATTTTATTTAGCGTGCGGTATAATAGTATCAAATTTAAATAAAATTGGGGTGGGTGCTAAAATTACAGTTTAAAATTAAAAAGAAAATATAGTAAAAGTAACTGAAAAAATTTAAAAGAAATAGGGTGGGATTTAAAATAAAGCTTAAAAAATTAATTCCATTTGCCCGCCCTCTATATTTATTGTTTTTATTTATTATTTTTAATTTGATCTTTTTTATTATTTAAAAAGAAATGTTAATGCCCGCCCAAATTATTTTTAGATTTAAAATCTATTTAACGCACGGTTAATGAAATTTAATTATATGATTAGATTATAATTTTGTTATATTGTTAATTTTATTTATAAGCACAACAAATTTAAATAAACTGTGTTGGCAAAATTTCAATTTAAATTTTAAAAAAAATAAAAGTTTTATATAGCTTTAACAAGTTAATATAAAAAAATCCTTGACAATTAATGTTATATCGTTTATGATATTTATACCATATTGGATAGTGATTGTTTTTAAATCTTTTAAGACAAGCTAAACCTATTTATATAAAGACGAAATGCGGAAGTATTATATATTTTGTTTTTATATAAATAGGTTTTTTTATTTTAGGAGAATTTATTATGAAAGTAGGAAAGATACTTAATAATAATGTCGTTGTTGTTTTTGAAGAAGGCAAAACAGAAAAAATTGTTATGGGAAGAGGTATAGCATTTGGAAAAAAAGTTGGTGATACTATAGATGAAGAAAAAATTGATAAAACGTTCTTATTAGAAAACTCAGACAATAACAGCAAACTTCAGCAATTATTAAAAGATATACCATCAGAGTATTTAAATACCATAGAAAAAATTATTGAATATGCCAAAACTAAAGCAGAAAGAAGTTTAAATGATTTTTTATATATCACTTTAATGGATCATATATATGGCAATAGTTAGAACTAAAGACGGAGTTAATATAAAAAATATGATGCTTTGGGATATAAAGAAATTTTATAAAGATGAATATAATATAGGCTTAAAGGCTTTGGACATAATAGAAGAAGATTTTAATATAAGACTTTCAGATGATGAGGCAGGATTCATAGCACTTCATATAGTTAATGCCCAAACTAATAATGATTATGGATGCATAAAAGAAATTGGAAAGATTACAAAACTTATACAAAAAATAGTTATGATAGTAGAAAGGCATTTTAATATAAAGTTCAATGAAGAATCTTTATATTATAATAGATTTATAACTCATTTAAAATTTTTTGCTTTGAGGTTATTTCAAAAAAATATTTATAATGATAAAGAAGATGAAGATTTGCTTTCTGTGGTGAAGATGAAATATAAAGAAGCTTATGAATGCACTTTAAAAATAGCAGAATATATTTTACTTTCTTATTCTTATGATATAAGCGATGAGGAGAAATTATATTTAACTATACATATAGAAAAAGCTAGTAGGAGAGAATAAGTATAAAATATTTATAGGATTTAATATATATTTTTGGATGGTGACATTAAGTTGGCCAAACCTTCATTATTATAAAAAATTATTATATTGGAGGATAAGCTTATGGGAAAGTATGAATCATTAGCAAAAGAAATCATTAAAAATGTAGGAGGAAAAGAAAATATTAATTCTCTTACTCACTGTATTACAAGATTAAGATTCAAGTTAAAAGACGAAAATAAGGCAAATGACGAAATCTTAAAAAATATGAGCGGTGTCGTTACAGTAATGAAAAGCGCAGGACAGTATCAGGTAGTTATAGGAAATCATGTGGCAGAAGTTTATGCTGATGTATGTAATATTGCAGGATTAGAAAGTAAAACTTCTAGTAACAATGAAGAAGAAAATAATAAAGGCAATTTATTTAACAGAGCTATAGATATAGTGTCAGGAATATTTCAGCCTATATTGGGAGTTATGTCCGCATGCGGAATGCTTAAAGGATTCAATGCTTTATTTCTTGCTTTGGGATTATATAAAGAGAGTTCAGGACTTTCAATACTTTTAAATGGAATAGGCGATGCATTATTTATGTTTTTGCCTTTATTTTTGGGTTTTACTTCAGCTAAGAAATTTAATTTAAAACCTATGTTAGGTTTGGCAATAGGTGCTGCTATGTGTTATCCTGCTTTGCAATTAAGCACATTATCAAAAAATGCAGAACCTTTATATACATTATTTAAAGGTACAATTTTTGCTTCTGATGTTTATATAAATATTTTAGGAATACCTATAATATCAATGGACTATACATCAACAGTAATACCTGTAATATTTATAGTTTATTTTGCTTCTAAATGCGAAAAGTTTTTTAATAAGATAATACCAGACTTAGTAAAATTCTTTATAGTTCCTATGCTTGTGTTATTAATTTCATTGCCTATAGGTTTTTTAATTATAGGGCCTATAACAATGTTTGGCTCTATGATTATATCGCAGGCTGTATTTGCAATTAGAAATGTAAGTCCTTTAATTGCAGGAGCTATAGTAGGAGGTACTTGGCAGATACTTGTAATATTTGGTATGCATTGGGGATTCATACCTGTATATATTAATAATATGGTAACATTAGGTTATGATAATATAATGATGCCTTTCTTCGGATGTACTTTTGCAACTGCCGGAGTTTTACTTGCTATATTTGTAAAAACTAAAGATAAGAAATTAAAAGAAATGGCATTGCCTAACTTTATATCAAGCGTATTCGGAGTTACAGAACCTGCAATTTATGGTATTACGCTTCCTATGAAAAAGCCTTTTATAATAAGCTGTATAGTAGGTGCTTTAATAGGCGGATTTTATGGACATTTTAATTTTAGAAAATTCTTTGCTGGCGGAATGGGTATATTTGAATTTCCTGCTATGATTAATCCTAACGGCACTAATACAAATATAATAGTAGCAGTATCAGGTGCAGTTTTGGCTATATTATTAGGATTTATAATAACTTTCTTTACTTATAAAGAAAAAAATATAGAAAATACAGAATCTACTGAAAACAAAAAAAATATAGAAGATGAAAATATAAATGATAAAAATAAATCTTCTTTGCTTAATAAAGAAATAATATTCAGTCCTTTAAAAGGAAAATTATTAAAATTAAAAGATTCAAAAGATGAGGCATTTTCTTCTGAAAGCTTAGGCAAAGGAGCTTTAATAATACCTAAAGAAGGAAAGGCTGTATCCCCTATAAATGGTACAGTGAGCACTGTTACTCCTACACTTCATGCTATAGGTTTAACATCTGACAGCGGTATAGAAATATTAATACATATAGGAATTAATACTGTAGAATTAAATGGAAAATATTTTAAAAGCAAATTAAAAGAAGGTGATAAAATTTCTATTGGAGATACTTTACTAGAATTTGATATTGATTCTATTGTAAAAGAAGGTTATTCTATAGAGAGTCCTATTATTGTAGTAAATACTGATGAGTATTTAGATGTATTAGAAACAGAAAGCAATATTGATATAAATTATAAAGATTCAATATTAACAGTAATAAAATAATTATTTAAATATAAATTTAAATAATACAGGAGATATAAAAAATATGGCTTTTGACAAAAACTTTTTATGGGGCGGTGCTACTGCTGCCAATCAATGCGAAGGCGGTTTTGACAAAGACGGCAGAGGACTTGCTAATGTTGATGTTTGTCCTATTGGCGAAGATAGATTAAAAGTTATATCAGGTAAAATGAAAATGTTTGACTTTGATGATAAGCATTATTATCCTGCTAAACTTGGTATTGATATGTATAATCATTATAAAGAAGATATTAAACTTTTTGGTGAGATGGGTTTTAAAGTTTATCGTTTATCTATTGCTTGGAGCAGAATATTTCCAAATGGCGATGAGAAAGCACCTAATGAAAAAGGGTTATTATTCTATGAAAATATTTTTAAAGAATGTCATAAATATGGAATAGAGCCTTTAGTTACTATTACGCATTTTGACTGTCCTATGCATTTGATAAAAGAATACAGCGGATGGAGAAACAGAAAATTAATTGACTTTTATGAAAACCTTTGCAGAACTTTATTTAACAGATATAAAGGACTTGTTAAATATTGGATAACTTTTAATGAAATAAATATGATACTTCATCTTCCTTTTATGGGAGCAGGACTTTATTTTGAAGATGGAGAAGATGAAAACAAAATAAAATATCAGGCCGCTCATCATGAATTAGTTGCCAGTGCATTAGCTACAAAAATAGCTCATGAAACAGATTCTAATAATAAAGTAGGCTGTATGTTTGCTGCTGGAAGTACATATCCTTTTGACTGCAATCCTAAAAATGTATGGGAGGCCATTTGCAGAGACAGAAAAGAGTATTTTTTTGTAGATGTTCAGGCACAGGGAAAATATCCTAATTATGCTTTGAAAATGCTTGAGAGAAATAAATGCATGCCAAAAATTGAAGAAGGGGATTTAAAACTCTTAGAAGAAAATACTGTAGATTTTGTTTCTTTCTCATATTATCATTCAAGATGTGTTGATGTTTCTGCTAATACTCAATCTTCTGAAGGAAATGTATTTGCCTCTGCTAAAAATCCATATCTTAAATATACTGATTGGGGATGGACTGTTGATCCTTTAGGTTTACGTGTAACTTTGAATCAAGTTTATGACAGATACAGAAAGCCTTTATTTATAGTAGAGAATGGAATAGGAGCAATAGACACTATAAATGAAAACGGTGAGATTATAGACGATTACAGAATTAATTTTCACAGAGAGCATATAAAGGTTATGAAAGATGCCGTTGAAATAGACGGAGTTGATTTGATGGGTTATACTACTTGGGGATGTATTGATTTAGTTTCTGCAAGTTCTGGAGAGATGAAAAAGAGATATGGTTTCATTTATGTAGATTTGGATAATGAAGGAAAAGGAACTTTAAAAAGGACAAAGAAAAAGTCTTTTGATTGGTACAAGAAAGTCATATATTCTAATGGCGAAGATTTAGATTGATTTATACCATCACGCACGGTGAATAAAATTTAAAATATAAACTTATTTCAATTATAATTTAAACTATATTAAAAAATACATTTACCGTGCGTTAATAAAAATTCATAATATAATAAAAGCTAGGGTGGGCATTAAAATAACAGAGAAAAATAATAAAATAAAATATATAAAAATATCAGTTAAGATTATAAATTTAGAGGGTGGGGAGTTAGAATAAAATTTGTTTTTTTAATCTTTTCTAATTTCCCGCTCTTTATATTTTATTGCTTTATTCTGTTACTTTTATTTTATATTTTTTGAAAATATTAATAACAATGATGATTTATTTATGAATTATAATATACAAAACAAAATACATATTAATTTTAAAATTTGTATACTTTTATATAAATTAATAGATAAAAATTAAAATATTGTTTATAATATTTATATAGGAGTTGTATATGTCAGTATTAACATTTTGGTTTGCATTTTTATTAGTGATATACATTTTTACTAGATATTTTATATTACCCAAAATATTTAGCAAAGATTCAAAAGAATTTAAAAAATATGTTGAAGAAGCATATAATGATTTGGATAAATACTACAATTCAGGTAATGAACGGTCTAAAGAAATGATAAAAAATTCAATTATTGGTATGGCTAAAGAAGGAAATGATATAGCAAAAAAATTCTGTTAAGATAAAGGCTGGGATATTAAATAGCGGCAAAGATTGATTATATTTGTAATTATTCTTAAATAAATTTTATGTGCTTTTGCAACTTTTACGAAGTCTGGGAAATGTTGATAAAAAATAAGTTCAAAATTTTATTTATATAGACATACCTCTAAACTTTTCTACTTTATTCTAAAATAATAATTTTAATTGCTTACAAAATTAACAAAATTAAAAAACTTAGGTTGGTATGATTTTTTATTTGATGCAATAAATATTAATGAAATTAGAATTTTTATAAAGATAAAAAAAATTTAAAGGGCGGAGTTTTAGAATAAATCTTTTCTAATTCCCCGCCCTATATATTTAAAGCGATAATTTTAATAAAAACTTTAAATTTTCCTAATTGTAAAATTATAATTCATTAGCTGCCCGCCCTAGTGTTTTTTAAATTTATAATGCATTATCTAATCTCATAATCATCATCTAAATTAAATGATAAAGATACTTCTAAGCTTTCTAGTTTTTTATTTTTCTTCTCATAATCTTCTTTAACTTGCATATATATATTATATAATGCACTCATATTTATAAACTTTGCATATAATTCATTTTCTTTACCATTAAAAGCATTCTCTCTAAAAAGCTCAAATAAATAATTATTAATTAAATGATAAGTATGAAGCTGAGTTTTATATAAAATACAATTTTTATCTTTTGAATCGAAATTAAAATTAATTTTTTCACTTGAATGAAGCTCATCAAAAAACTCATTATCAGCACATATCTCAGGTAAAAATAAATCAGAAGCAAGAGTATAATCTTTAACTAACTCTTCAGCAAAATCCTGAAGTTTATTATAAGATTTTTCTGATTCTTCTAAATTAAGAACTATATTTGAATATGCTTTTATAAAATTATAAATCTCTTCATTAGTGAATTTATAAGGAGTATAAGTTTCGTCATCTTGAACTAAAAAGAAAAATTGCTTATCAGATGAAAAGTCGGCATCATTCCAAGTTTTAACATACTCATTCATTTTATCAGAAAGTTCGGGTATATTAATATCATTTATTCTAAGCTCTCCTATAGAATATCCATTTGCCGCCCTAGCACCATATATCTTAATCCAGCAAATTTTTTGATTTCCTATTCGTTTTAATATATCATCTTTAAACATATCCCAATAAACATTAACATTTTTAGGCTTTCCATTATCAGAACCCATATTAACTAAATTACTTGTATATACTCTCCATTTATGTTTTTTACCAACAAATTCCGTTTCTGCCTCATCTAGTATTTTATTTTCATACATAGCCTTTATTCCAGTCATTATACCAAAAGCAAAACTTCCATTAGAAAGACCTATAGAAGTACTAGTATCTTTTCCAGCACTTGCACAGCATTCAAATATATCCCTATCCCAATCAGGACTAGATACATAATAATTTATAACATCACTTTTATCTGTAATATCATCAATATCCGCATTTATAAATATATTCCACTTTTTTATTACAATGCTCCCCTCTATTATTTCATTATCAATATCATTAGATAAAATAGAAGATATATCCTTTATAATAGAATCCTGTTCATTAATATCAACAGCATTAGCCTCATAATGCATGCTTCCTTCTTTTATCTCTTCTTTTAAATTATTATATAAATAATTAAAGTAATCATATTCCTCATCACTTATAATAGATCTATTTGCATTTAGTATGTCTAAAGCTATATTTATATTATTATCAGCATCATTTATATTTGACTTTCCTAAATATGCATAAGCAATCTTGTAAAACCAAGTATGATGATTTTTAGCTTCTTCTGAAAGTGAATTTAATGTTTCTATAGCTAAATCATATTCAGCAGTATTATTATATGCCACAGCAAGCTGAGCTTTTATATCATCATTTAATTGTTCTTCTGGTAATGAAAGTATTAATTTAATAATATCCTTATGTTTTCCTTCATCATATAATTGCTGCAATTTTAAATCTAATTCTTCATTATTCATATAAAAAATCCTTAATTTCCATATTAAAAGAATATAATATATTTATGATAATAAAACAATAGATTTTTTATTATTTTAGTATATAATAGAACTTAATATCATTATAAGGAGTTTTAAAAATGACTAAAGTTGTTTTAATTCGTCATGGTGAGAGTGTTTGGAATAAAGAGAATCTATTTACAGGATGGGCAGATGTTACATTATCTGAAAAAGGAATAGAAGAAGCTAAAGCAGGCGGAGCAGAACTTAAAAAAGCAGGATTCACTTTTGATAAAGCATACACTTCTACTTTAACAAGAGCTATAAAAACTTTAAATTTAGTATTAGAAGAAATGGGACTTTTATGGATACCAGTAGATAAATGCTGGCAATTAAATGAAAGACATTACGGAGCTTTACAAGGCTTAAATAAATCACAAACTGCTGAAAAATACGGAGAAGATCAGGTTAAAATATGGAGAAGAAGTTATGATACTCCGCCTCCAGCATTAGAAAAATCTGATGAAAGATATCCTGGTCATGATCCTCGTTATAAAAACTTATCTGAAAAAGAACTTCCTTTAACTGAATGCTTAAAAGATACAGTTGAAAGAGTAGTTCCTTTCTGGGAAAATGTTATACTTCCAGATATTAAAGCAGGTAAAAAAATTATAATTGCTGCACATGGTAATAGCTTAAGAGCATTAGTTAAATACTTAGATAATATTTCTGATGCTGATATTACTGAACTTAATATACCTACAGGAATGCCTTTAGTTTATGAACTTGATGATAATTTCAAAGCTGTTAATAAACAATATTTAGGAGACCCTGAAGCTGTTAAAAAAGCTATGGAAGCTGTAGCTAATCAAGGTAAGAAAAAGTAAATAATTTCTATATAATTTATTTTAATTATAATAAAAAAGGAAGTTCTTCTTAATATTAAGAGACTTCCTTTTTTAATTCTTTATCTAATTATTTTTTCTGCTCAATATGCCAAAAATATAAATTATAGGCTCAATAAAAATATCATAAAAAAATCGGCTGACATTTTTTACTAAAAATTTCTTAATCAAAAATATAATAATAAACAATCCCTTAATAAATTCAAATACAGTATCTAATATAATAAATAAAATATCTTCAAAATCTGTAAATAAAAATAAACTTATAGCTAATATTATAAAAATAATCTTAAGCATATTAAATCCTTTAAAACAAATTAGTATTTAAAGACAATACATTATTATAATGACATTTTCTGACGCAATTAATAATTACTGATATAAATTCTCATTATTTAATTCGCTCTTTGCAAAGTTCCTTAAATAATTCTGCACTAATTCTAAATCTTCTTTTGTATCTATACCATGAATAAATTTCTTAGTTTCTAATACCTTGATTTTCATTCCATTATAAAGCCATCTTAACTGCTCAAGCTTCTCCACACTCTCATAATGACATTCTTCTAATTTTTCTGTCTTTAATAAAACATCTTTTCTAAAAGCATAAATCCCAATATGCTTATAATATTTAGGTGTTATATCCTGATCAAATCTCTTATAAGGTATAGCAGCCCTTGAAAAATACATAGCATAATCATTTATATCCGTAACAACCTTAACAGCATTTTCATCTTTTATTAAAGAACTGTCATCATTTATTTTAGTTTTTAAAGTAGCTATATCTACATTATTATCATCAAAAGCATCTATTACAGGATTAAGCACTGATTCATCTATTAAAGGCTCATCTCCCTGAACATTAATAATAATATCACTGTCAATCTTTTTAGCAACTTCTATTATTCTTGAAGTTCCTGAAGTATGATGAGAAGAAGTCATTACTGCTTTTGCATTATTTTTTTCGCATAATTCCATTATCTCTTTGGAGTCAGTTGCTATAATACAATCATCTATTTTTTTAGCAGCCTTAACATTATCATATACAGCTATTATTATAGGTTTTCCTAATAATTCATAAGTTAATTTTTTTGGAAATCTAGTAGATTCATATCTGGCAGGTATTATAGCTGTAACTTTAGGCATTTTTTATTCTCCTATTTTTTATTTTACTCCAAGCATTTCTTTTGATATATTTATTAGTTTAGATTTAAACTCTTCTACTGTTTTTGATTCTAATAATATAACAGGATACATACTCATTCTTGAAATCTTTGTAAATAAAGAAAGAAGTCCCAAATATTTTTCATTACTGTTTTTATTAGTTAGAAACATAGCAAGTAAGTGAACAGGCTTCTTATCAAGTGCTGAATAATTTAACCCTTTTTTTGATACGGCAAATATTATATCATTATCTTCAACTTGGCTAGTTCTCACATGAGGAAAGGCAACTCCATAACCTAAACCGCTGCTTATAATATCTTCTTTTTTATACATAGATTCTATAATCTGTGATATGTTTATTCTAAGTCCATTAGCTTCAGAATATATAAGCATCTCGCTGATAGCCTCATCTTTATTTTCAGCTTTTAAATCTAAAATAACATAAGAATTATTTATATACTTTTCAACTTCATTAAATGAAATCATAAACATTTTCCTTAGTTTTTATTAAATACCAAAATTTTCTTTTAAATATTCTTTCATAGTATATTTCTTTTGTATAAGTTCCAAGGTAATATTAAGAGGATATACAGTTTTATGATTTTTAAAACTAATACCTATAGTTTCATCATCTAAGTCTATATTTCTAGATATTTCCCAATGGCCTTTGAATTTTCTTAATATGACTTCGCCTATATAAGCACTTATTGAAAATATAAAATTCCTGTTATTATCGCTTTCTAAAACTAAATATAATTTTTCTTTAAAAAATTTATCTATTTCAAATAAGCTTTCTATAGTATAATCAGCATGATAGCCTTCACGCATCAAAAAATTACTTATCCAATTAGATGCCCTTGAAAGCTCTTCTTCAGGTAAAATAAATTTAGACATAAAAATAAATCCTTATTTTAATATTACATTTTTTTTATAATATGTCAACTTCAATTAATAAAAAATAAATTATACTCCAATTAAATACAATTATACATATTATACTTGGCATATAAAACAATATAATGTCGGAAAATATAATAATAAAAAAAAGAATTATAAAAAATTAATTTATTATAATTTCATTTTTTAATAATTTTAAAATCACTTCAAAATTCTACTTGCAGAACTTCTAATCTTTGATATACTCTATATACTAAAAAATAATTTTAATTTTTATGGAGAGCATATGCTTAAGAAAATCATCTCAAATATCCTAAAAGAAGCTTTAAAAGAATATTTAAAAGATACTGATGTTAAAGATATAGAATCTTATATAGAAATCGGATATGCAGTAGATGATAAATTTGGAGACTATGCTTGTCCTGTTGCTATGAGACTTGCTAAAGCACTTAAAAAAAATCCGCTTGAAATAGCAAACTCAATAATAGAAAAAATAGATAAGAAATATTTTGAAAAAGCGGAAGTTGCAAAGCCTGGATTTATTAATTTAACATTATCATATAATTATATAAATGAATGCATAAATGAACTTATCAATAATGATGATTATGGAAAAAACTCAGTTGAAGATAAAAAGAAAATATTAGTAGAATATGTAAGTGCTAATCCTACAGGACCGCTTCATATAGGACATGGAAGATGGGCTGCTATCGGAAGTGCATTATCAAACATACTCAAATATGTTGGACATGAAGTTTATCAGGAGTTTTATGTTAATGATGCTGGTGAACAGATAACCAAATTAAATGAAAGTGTTAAAGCAGTTCAAGAAGGAAGAGAGATTCCTGAAGATGGTTATCATGGAGAGTATATAAAAGATGTTGCTAAGCAAAATGGAGTGCCAAAAGATATAATATTAGAAAGCCAGAAAAAACTATTAGAGAGATTCGGTACTTATATGGATAATTATGCCTCTGAATTAAAAATAAGAGAAGGCGGAGAATTAGAAAAGACTATGGACTTTCTTGATAAAGAGGGGCTTTTATTTGAAGAGGATAATGCCGTTTGGTTTAGAAGCACTAAATACGGAGATGACAAAGACAGAGTTGTTAAAAAAAGTAATGGTACATATACATACTTTGCTCCAGATATAACATATCATAAAAATAAAATTGACAGAGGATATCATTATTTAATAGATATATTAGGTGCTGACCATCATGGTTATGTACCTAGAATTACTGCTGCTGTTAGGGCTGTTAGTAAGGATACTGCTTCTTTAAAAGTTATACTTGGTCAGTTAGTTCGTCTTTACAGAGGAAATGAACTTGTAAGAATGAGTAAAAGAACTGGGGATATGATTAGTCTTGAAGATGTTATTGATGAGATAGGAGTTGATCCTACTAGGTATTTCCTACTTATGCGTTCTTATTCTAGTTCATTAGACTTTGATTTAGAGCTTGCTAAGAAGAAAGATAATGATAATCCTGTTTATTATGTACAGTATGCTTATGCTAGAATCTGTAATATATTCTTTAAACTAGAAGAAAAAAATATGTCTTATGATGATAATAAGGCTTTTGATATTTCAAAAATTGCTAATGAAAGTTCTTTAAAACTAGCTAAAATGATATTAAGATTCCCTGATGAAATATATGAGGCTGCTAAATCTTTAGAAGTTTATACTCTAATTAATTATACTTATGAAATAACTGGAGCATTACATAGATTCTATTATGATAATATAGTATTAGAAGAAAATGCGGAAATAAGACAGGAAAGACTTACTCTTATTAAAGCGGTAAAAAAAATACTTGGAATATGTTTTGATATAATAGGCATATCCAAAGTAGAGAGAATGTGGTCTGAAGAATAATTTTAATTAAAAATTGAATATTATTCTTTTATATTGCTAATTAATCCCATAATAAAAGCACCCATAATATTTTGCTGCTCTTCTTTACTATTTATAGATTTTAATTTATCAAATATATCTGGTATAGAAATATCAGCAGAAGTATAAAGTTTTTTAACTTCTGTTAGAAACTCATTAATTTTTTCATTAGCAATTAAATCAAATAATATAGATAATTTATTATTATCTATATTTAATTTTGTTCTCAAATAGCTTCCTGCTTTATGTGCTTCTTGATGCATATTATATTTTGGATAAAACTCTTTATAAAATAAATATTTATCTAAATTATAATTACAACAGAATAAATCATCAAAATTATAGTTTTTATCTTTGCAAATATCTAGTATTCTATATACTTCATTTGCAGGAATTAATATTTCATCATTAATTTCTACAGTTTGTATTTTTTTATTTTCAATAGCTTTATTTATCATTTCTATTCTATAAGGTAAAACTTGTTTATTTAAATCTATCATAGACACTCTAAATGTATAAGCAAATCCTTTTATGGTAAAATAAAGTTTATCATTGATTTTTCTTTTTTCATTATCTATATCAAAACTATTAAATGTTCTTGGTCTATTTAAAAATCTCATTAAAATACTTTCACATTTTTTGCATATATGATGTGTATCGTTTAATTCCCTATTAAATACTCTATCATTTCTTCCTAATATTTCATCACAATAAGGACAGCGAGGAGGATTATATCTTATTTCTATAAGCTGCTTTTTAGCATATTCATAATAATCTTTCTCATACATTCCAGCTTGATAATTAGCTTCTAATATATCAAGCCTTCTTCCATATTCCATTGAATGATTTGACAGTTTTTGCATAGATTTATCTGCTAAATTAAAACTAAATCTATTAGGCATATCACTCATAATATCATTTATATCAAGCATTCTTTCATTAGCTAAATAGTCAAATAAATCTTGTCCTGAGATAATGATATTCTTTCCTTCTTTATTGGCTTTCAATTTTCCATCATTGATTAGATTATAAACACTTTGATTAGTTTTATAGTCAAGCATTCTAGCTATTTCACTTACTGTATAATAATTTTCTTTATTTATATTTCTTATATCTATCATATTCTTCCATATTCTTCCTATTTTAATTAACTATTTTCCAAAGCAGTTTTTGCTATATCTACTAATTCATTTAATATGTTTTCTGTAAGATCAGAATAATTTTTGTTATCAACTTTTATTTCAAAATCAGATTTATATTGTTCATCTGTTTCTTTCATTATAACAGTTACTATATTATCATTATTTAAATAAATAGAAGCTTTATTGTTTCTAAATGTTACTTTATATTCATATTTATCATCAAAATGTTTTTTTAATTCTTCTATTATGGTATCACGCCAAATCCAAGCATCATGCATAAAAAACTCCTTATTATTTTTTAATTATATTATATATTATAATATAATTTGACATAACAATCAATATTATATTATAAAATTAGTCTAATTTTATAATATAATAGACTAATTTTATATTGTAAATACATGATTATTATACATATAATACATAAATAGTTAATTAATTTATGTATTATTATTCATATATTTAATTATACTTTTAATTTTATCCAAAATGAAAATCAAAAAACTTGGGCGGGCAGCTAATAAATTATAATTAGATTATTAAGAAAAATTAAAGTTAATTTTAATATAAAAACAGTAAAGAAAAAGGGTGGGAATTAAAATCTAATTCCCCGCCCTTTATATTTTAAAATTCTTTTTGAATATATAGTTTTATTTAATCATACAATTTTATATAGAAATTAGAGCACCCGCCCTAGTTTTTATTAGATTTGAAATTTTTTTAAATTAATCCTGACTTACTAACTTTTCTTCACTGCCATTAACTTTTCCATCTTTATCTACTTTTACAGTAAATATTTTAGATATTCCTTTCTCTTCAGCAGTTATTCCATAATAAGCATCAGCTATAGTAGCAGATACTTCATCATGAGTGATAATCAAAAACTGAGTTTTGTCAGATAAGTTTTTAACCATATTTTTGTATCTTATTATATTAGCTCCGTCAAGTGCCGCATCTACCTCATCAAGTATACAGAAAGGACTAGGTCTATATAAGAATATAGCAAATACTAAAGCAAGACCTGTCATAGTAAGCTCACCGCCTGAGTAAGATACAATATTTTCCATTTTCTTTCCAGGAGGCTGTGCGAAAATATCAATAGGACTATTCAATAAATCCTCTTCATTTTGTATTTTAAGTCCCGCATTTCCTCCGCCGAATAATATTTTAAATGTTTCTGAGAATTTCTTATTTATTTCATTGAATGTTTTTAAGAAATCTTCTCCAGCTTTCTTATTGGCATCGGCTATTATTTTTAATATTTCATCTTTGGATTTTTCTAAATCTTCTCTTTGCTTTGTTAAAAATTCAAATCTATTTTTAGCTTCCTGATATTCATCTAATGCCATTTCATTTATATGACCAAGATTTTTTATTCTATCATTAATAGTATTAAGCTTATTTTTATATGATTCTTCATCTATTAGATTTTGAGTATTCTCTTCAAACTCTTTTAAATTAAGAGCATAATTTTCATAGAAATGAGAATAAATATCTTTTATCTTATCATTACTTTGATTTATTCTCTCACCTACCCTAGTAATATTCTCATTTAACTCATTGAGCTTTTTTACTCTCTTAGCTAAACTAGTTTCAAAATTCGATAATGCAGATTCAGCCTTTTTTATTTCATTAGCCTTATGTCTTGATTCGCTTTCTGTTTTTGATTTTTTCTTTTCTAATTCTTTATAATTAAGTGAATTATCTTTATATTCTTCATTAAGCTTTTTATATTCTTCTTCTAATCTATTTATTTTATCATTAAGAGCTGCAAATTCATCTTCTATCATCTTCATACTTTTTATTATCATCTCTTTTCTATCTTCAGAAGCCTTTTTATTAGTTTCGTATTTTGCTCTCTCTATTGTTAAAGTAGTAAGATTGGAATTGCCTCTATTAATATTATCTGTAGCTATTCTTATTTCATTATTAATTTCTTCAATAGCCTCAATATTAGATTTTATAAAACTTTCTAAATCTGCTATTTCTTTATCTATAGCTTCTTTTTGCATATAAGTACCCTCTTTGTCAAAAAGTAAATCAACAAAAGGATCTTTTATTTTAGTATACTCTTTAAATATACCCTGCAAAAATAATGCATCTTTTTTTTCTGTCTCTAAACTCTCTCCTAAATTCTTAACAAAGCTTGATAATGAATTATAACTAAGCTCATTTAAATTTGATAATACTCCATCTTCTTCAAATTCTTTTATAGTATTCATCTTTATATTTATAGAATTAAGTAAATTATTAAATCCTATATCAATATCGCTTTCATGCTTTCCTATATTCTGATAGAAGCTATTACCCATTACATCTTTTTTCTTTTCATCTATCTCTGTGATTATTTTATTTATAACTTCTAATTGCCTCTCTCTAGCATCAGCTATTTTTAAAGTAGCATTTTGATTTTCCTGAGTGAGAGTTGATATTTTATCATTCAAGCTTGCTATTTTATTCTGCTCATTTGCTATATTAGTTTCTTCTATTTCTTGTTCTTTTAGAGACTTTTCTATATTTTCAGCTATAGTTTTTACTTCTTCTTCAAGTTCTGCTATTTGAGTTTTATCTTCTTCTATTCTTTTTAATAGTGAATTTTTTCTGTTAATGGTTTCTTCTTTTTCCTTGCTGGTATTATCAAGCTGATTTTTCAATTGATTAGACATTTTCTCTATATGAGTAAGTTCTGTCATTATAAGAGAAACCTGCTTATCAAGTTCTATAGATAATGTTCTTGTCTCTTCAAATTTTAAAAGTTCCTGCTGTTTTTGATTATCTAAATCCTGAAGCTCTTTCTCTAATTCTGCTCTTTTATTAATATGCTCTTCAAGACTTTTATTCTGTTCTTCTAAAGTGATTTTTAATTTTTTTACCTGATTAACATTTAAGCTTATATTTATTTTTTTATGTTCATCTTTAAGATTATAATATTTTTCAGTTCTTGCCGCCTGCTCTTTTAAAGATTTATAATGTTTCTCAGCATTCTTTATTTCTATTTTAACATTATCAAGATTTCTTTCTGACTCTTCAAGTTTTTTAGCAGCCTCTCTTCTTCTTTCAAGATATTTACTTATTCCAGCAGCATTTTCAATAATACTTCTTCTTTCCTCTGGCTTCTGCTTTGCTATTTCTGAAACTGTACCCTGCTTTATAACAGAATAAGCATTCTTACCAAGCCCAGTATCTAAAAACATATCAACTATATCTTTTAATCTTACCTGCTCATCATTGATATAATATTCTGATAATCCTTTTCTATAATACTTACGAGTAACTATCACTTCATCAGTATCATATTTTTTAATCCATCTTGATTTATTATCCAAAGTGAGTGCAACTTGTGCAAGTGAGGAAGGTTTTCTAGTATCAGTACCATGGAATATAACGCTTTCAAGGCCTTTAGCACTATCTATTCTTAATCTGCTTGCAGACTGCTCACCCATAACCCATAGAAAAGCCTCTACTATATTACTTTTTCCAATTCCATTAGGGCCAAGTACAACAGTAACGCCTTCATTAAACTCTATATTTGTTTCTATGGCAAATGATTTGAATCCATGCAAATTAAGATTCTTTATGTACATTTCTTTTCCTGTATTAAATATATATTTATTAATTATACAATTCTATTAAAAAATAATCAATTATTATTTATAATATATAAAAACACTATAAATCTATTCTAATATCGTTTTCATAAATAATTTTCGGTATAATCATCCTTAAATATTAAATATGAATAAAATTAGCATTTTTAAATATAATAATAATTTTCAAATATTAGAATTGAAATATAAAAGCGAGCCGAAGCCCTTAACTTAATTTATTAAGCTAAGCCTTTAATAATAAGAAATAATAAGCTTATTCTAATTGATAAAATAATTAAATATTTTATAATATAATAAGTCAAAGTTTATTATAAATTGAGCATTGATTAAATTCATATTTTTATGGAGTTCAAAATCATGAACAAAAAACTATTTTTTATTTTTTTAGTAGGTATTTTATCTATAAGCTGTTCAAATGCAAATAAAACGGGTTCAGATTCATCAAGCAATGTAAAAGTAGATGCCATATATGCAGGTGATTGGTATACTGATGATGTGCTTCCAGAACTAGTAATGAAAGTAGATGCTAATGGCAATATTTCATTTCAAGATATAGAAGCTCAAGGTGCTGCTATTAAAGGAATTGAAGGAAGCGGAAGCTCATATACTGTTACTTACAGCGGTCCAGATGCACCTGATGTGTTAATAAAAATAACATTTACTAGTAATTCTTCATGTTCAATAATAATTACACAAAATACTCAAACAACAACATATAATCTTATTAAAAAGCAATAAATTATAATAATATATAGGCTTGATTAATTATTAGTCAGGCCTTTTATTTTGCATTATTTTAAATCCCACCCTTTAGTCTTTAAAAATTTATTTTATAATTTTAGATTTATATTTCCTCATTATTTTAATTAGATTTTTTAGCACCCACCCTAGTTGTATTTAAATTTATTGCTTACACACCGCACGCAGAATAAATTCGCAATATAAATAAATTCTTAATTCTAATTAATTTATAAATTAAAATTTTATTAACCGTGCGTTAAAGAAATTATAAATTTAAATAAAGCTTGGGAGGGTGTGCTATTTCTAATTAGGTAATAAAGAAATTTAAATTATAATTAAAAAACAAAGCAGCAGATTTTAAAGGGCGGGGTATTTAAATAAATTTTTTCTAATTCCCCACCCTCTATACTTTTAATGCAGTCTGAAATTTTAATTTCTCATTTATTTTTTATCTAATTAGAAATTTTAACACCCCACCCTAGTTGTATTTAAATTTATTGCGTATATCAACGAATGAAGAATTAAATCATTTGAAATTTAAATTTTATAATATTTAAAATTTGGTTTAACATGCGTAAAATGAATATTGATTTTTGTTTTATTTTAATATAAAATTTTTGAAATAAAAATAAAAATGAAATTGATAATATGATTAATGATTCAAATAATAATATAAAATTAGGTTCTTTATTTATAATATTTTCTGCTCTTTCATTCAGCATTATGGAAATAGCAGTAAAAATTTCAGGTTCCAATATACCCGTAATGGAACAGGTTTTCGCTAGGAATTTTGTAACATTATTTATAAGTGCATTTGTTATGATTAAAAATAAAGAAAAACCTTTTCCAGATAAAAAAAATGTTTTATCTATTATATGCCGCTCTCTTTCTGGATATTTAGGAATTATATGCTATTTTTATGCTACAAATAATATGGTGCTTGCTGATGCATCAGTTCTTCAAAAAACTTCTCCTTTTTGGTCAAGCTTATTTGCATTTATCTTAATTAAAGAAAAAGTATTAAAAATTCAATGGCTTGGTATGATCATTGCCGCAATAGGATCTGTATTTATAATAAAACCTTCTATGAACTCAAATATCTTTCCAGCATTAATAGCATTATCTGCCGCTATGTTTGCAGGTATTTCATATGCTATAATAGGTTCTTTGAAAGGAAAAGAAAGTAATGCTTTAATCATATTTTATTTTTCATTATTTTCATGTTTATTTTCTTTGTTTTTTATAAAAAGTTTTGTACTACCTAGCCTATTTGAAATGCTTCTTCTTTTACTTATAGGAATATTCGCAGGATTCGGACAATTCTTTCTTACAGTGGCATACAAAAAAGCTCCTGTATCAGCTGTAAGCATATATAATTATACAGGTGTAATTTTTTCCTATATTTTTAGCGTATTTATGTTTAAAGAAATAGTTGATATATACTCTATAATTGGTATGATTCTTACAATATTTGCGGCATTATTAGTTTATTATTATAAAAATAAAGTTTATATTAAAAATTAATTTATAATTATATTTTATTTATTTTATATTAGTATATAATATTTATAATATATTTTATTGGAAATGAAAGATGAGTAATAATATTTCTGAAAGTACATTAAAACTTTTATTAGAAATGCAGCAAAATGAGGTAACTGAACATGCTGTTTATTTAAATTTAGTTAAATTTGTTAAAAAAGAAGATGATAAAAAAGTACTTATGAATATAGCTAAAGAGGAATATGCACATTCAAAAATATTAGAAAAATATACCAATAAAAAATTAAAGCCTCAAAAATTAAAAGTACTTAAATTTTTTATATTAAGCTTTATATTCGGATATACTTTTGTTATAAAGATAATGGAAGGCGGAGAAAAAAATGCAGAGTATATATATTCAAAAATAGTATCTGAAGTTCCTGATGCTAAAAAAATAGCATTCGATGAAGATGAACATGAAAATAAACTTATATCTATTTTAGATGAAGAAAGATTAAAATATGTAGGTTCTATGGTACTAGGTTTAAGCGATGCCTTAGTTGAAATAAGCGGAACATTGGCAGGACTTAGCTTTGCATTGCAGAATAATAAACTTATTGCATTATCTGGAATTATAACAGGAATATCAGCAACTCTTTCTATGGCTTCTTCTGAATATTTATCTGCTAAAGCCGATGGCGATAAAAATGCTTTAAAATCATGTTCATATACAGGAATAATGTATTTAATTACTGTTACACTTTTAATATTGCCTTATCTTATTTTTCCAAGCAATCATTATTTATATGCTTTAATAACTATGCTTTGTGTGGTTGTATTTATAATATTTTTCTTTACTTATTATATATCCGTAGCAAAAAGCCTTCCTTTTAAGAAAAGATTTTTTGAAATGGCTGGTATTAGTTTAACTGTTGCAGGTGTGAGTTTTTTAGTAGGACTTTTGGTAAAGCATTTTTTAGGTATAGATATATAAAATATTATGTATCTTTCTTGCTAACAAGCTCTTCAAGCTCTTCTATTATTCTAGATATTATTTCATTATACTCTTTGAACCATCCGCTATTTGTGAGAGTCTCCCAAGTACTGAATTTTAAATCTTTAGTATCTCCTGTATCATTATCTAATAATTTTATATTAGAAAAATCTACTATAAACTTATCGTATTCCAAATGAAAGTTTATATCAAAACATAAGGAATTATTCTCAATTACATTAGTAGAAACAAAAAATAAATAAACTGATCCATTATCATAGCTGCTGAATTTATTATTCCCCGCCTCATTCTTTACCCATTTAAGAATTTCTTTACGAAGATTATTTCCTTTAAGTCTAGTTGATACAAATATTTTCTGTTCAGCTGAAACATATGTATAAATAATTAAAAAAAATATTATTACATTTCTTATCATTTATATATTATAATTCTCTTATTGTAGATAAAATATTATTTATTTGTCTGCATTGCTTTTTATAATCATTTTTTATATTATTGCTTATTAAAGCTGTCATAACCTGATGATAATAATTTTCTGTTTCTAAAGTATATAAAATATAATGAACTAACATATTCTCATAATAAGAATCAAATTCTGTCATATGGAATTCTTTATTATTAATTTTTATTTTATTAGAAGCAATAATATTTTCTCCTTTAATACTGCTTAAAATACTATCATTATATTCATCTAAATTAATATTATTTAACTCATCTTTATTTTTAGAAAACATTATAAAACATACGCCATTTTTATTATTAATTGCCTCTAAATTAGAATTTTCATTTAATTCATTTTTCGTTTTAGACAATTTCCATTCTTTATCAAACATTATATCAAATTTACCGTCATAACTTTTTATATGAAATTCACCATCATTGCTTTTTCTTCTTAATACTACCAATGCTGCTGATACTGTGATTATTGCTGTGCTTAGAACTATTAGAGGAAGTTTTTTACTCATAGAATTGCCCCTATATTTTATTACATACTAATAGGCTATAACATTTTAATCAAAAAATCAAGAAATTATATAAAATATTTAAAAAATATTAATTATAAAATAAAAGTTAAATATTATATCTTAAATACATGACAAAAAATGTCGCAGTATATTTAAATAATCATAATATAAAATCAATAATATAAAATAATAGTTAAGCTTTTTTTTATATTACCGTTAATATTAACAGTTAATTACTAAAAAAAGGAGTTATTAGTATGACTATCAATAGAATAAACAATAATAATATACAGCAGACTATGCAAGTACAAACAACACCTGCTCCGAAAGAAAATACTCAGGTTCAGCCAAACCCTACTAATATACAAAAAATAAGTCAGCAAGGAAGCGGCATGTCTCCTCTTTCAAGCAGATATACATATGCTATAGGACGTGATGGAAAAAGATATGTTCTTCAGCTAAGAATAGATATCTCTTCTGTAAGAGCTTTTAGTTCTTTAGCTTAAAATATATTTTTTACCTTAATTAATATATTATGTAAACACCTGATTTATTTAAAGGATAATTATATGCTGAATAATAGTAATAAATAAAGCTGGAAATTAATATTTAATAATTTCCAGCATAAACTTAATTGTATTTTTTTACTACTATTCTGTTTCCTTCCACAAGTACAACCTTTAAATTGCTGCCTTTATCTATGAACTCGCCTTCACTAACGGCATCATATTTTTTGCCTTCTATTACTATATATCCTGAAGGTCTAAAAAAAGTTTCAGCTATACCCTCTTTGCCAAGAAGATCATCATAAGAAATACTTGAATGATATCCTGAAGTGTCACTGTCTAATGTTATTTTATTTTTGAACTCTTTAGATTTTGTCATAAATCTTGCAATTAAGATTATAAGAATAATATCTATAATTAAAGATATAAATAATACAAAAACAGCAACAGCTATATTATGTATTCCAAATGACATAAATATACCAGCTACAATTCCTATTATACCAAGCACCCCAGTAACACCAAAACCAGGTATGAGAAATATTTCAACTCCAAGAAGTACAATACCAAGTATAAATATTGCAGGAGCTAAAAAACTGCTGCTTCCTGAAAAAAACTGAGCAAAGAAAAATACAGCAAAAGCTATTATTGCTGTTACACCGCCAACACCAAAACCAGGAGTTTTTATCTCAAGATATATTCCAGCTATTCCTATAGACATTATAATACTTAAAACAAAAGGATTAAGCAGAAATTTCAATACTGAATCATAGCTTTCTTCTTCTATGTTTATTATCTCAGCATTTTCAATATTTTTTAATTCTAATATTTCATTTATAGAATTAGCCTTCTTATCTGCAATATTTATTTTAACTGCTTCATCAGCACTTAATGTTAATAAAGTTTTATCATCTAAATCAATGCCGTCTTCTTTTTTATTTAAAACTATAGTTTCATCAACCATAGCCTCAGCAGCTCTTATATTCTTTTTTGAAGATTCAGCAGATGATCTCATAGCAGCACGCATAGCACTAACCTCTTTTTCACCTGCCTTTTTAGGTTCATTTCCATTTAAATAAACAGGTGTAGCTGCTCCTATTACACTGCCGTCTGACATATAAATCTCTTTAGCACTTAATGATATTAAAGCACCAGCAGATAAAGCATTCTTATTAATATAAACTATTACTGGAACTTGACTATCCATAATATAACTTTTAATAGATAATGCTGAAGAAACTAATCCGCCAGGAGTATCAAGCTCTAATATAATTAAATCAGCTTTATCATCATAGGCTTTATCTATTGCCTTCTTTATATATCCTGCATACCATCTATTTATTTCTTGAAATTCCTGCTTCTTTATTACATAAACTTTGCTGTCTTTTGAATAAAGATAATTAGAAAAAATAAAAATGCTCAAAAAAAGCATTATAAATATATTATTAATTTTTTTCATGAACCCAGCTCTCTTTTATAATAAGATATAATATTATTTTAGTATAAGTTATATTTTTTTCAAGCAAGAATTTAAGGCTATAATATTTTAAGTATTTAAATAGCATAGAAAATATAATAAAAGCTTAGGGTGGGAGTTAATATTTCTATTTAAATAAAAAAGAATTAAAAGTTAAAATTACAGATTTATATTATAAGACTAGAGGGTGGGGATTAGAAATAAATTAAAAATCTATTCTAATTCCCCGCCCTTTATTCTTAATAACTTATTTTTGAAATTTCTGCTTCTTAATTTTTTATATCTTTATATAAATGTTAACACCCGCCCTAGCTTGATTTATATTATGAATTTTCTCATGATTGGAAAGTAATTATCAATGTACCAGCAATTATAAGAAGTACACCAGCAATAACTTTTATATTTATAGATTCCTTTAAAAATATTGCAGCCAGTATTATAGTAAAAACTATTGAAAGCTTATCTATAACTATAACCTTATTAACATTTCCAATCTGTAAAGCCTTAAAATAAAAAAGCCAAGATAAACCTGTAGCAATACCTGATAATACTATAAAAATAATATTTTTTGTACTTAGATTCTTTATAGTCTCTATAGTACTTATTGAATTTACAGAATTAGTATAAAAAACTATAATCCAAGACATTAGCAATATTATAATAGTTCTTATTGCCGTTGCCAAATTTGAATTAATTCCTACCAAACCTATTTTTATAAGTATCGCTGTAAGAGATGCAAATATAGATGATAATAATGCAAAAATTATTTCCATAGAGAAAGCCCTATTTTTTTTAATATAGTGTGTTTAATTAATTTTTATTAATGATGTTTTTATGAAGATATACTAAATTATCCAAAAGCATAGCAACAGTTACGCTTCCTACCCCATTAGGAACAGGAGTAATATATGAAGCAATTTTTGATGCCTCTTCAAAATTAACATCTCCTTTCAAAGAACCATCATCCTGTACATTTATACCTATATCTATAACAACAGCCCCTTCTTTTATATAATCTCCTGTAATAAACTCTGACTTACCAATAGATACGCATAATATATCAGCTTTTTTACATATCTCTTTTAAATTTTGTGTTTTTGAATGAGCTATTGTTACAGTGGCAGATTTTTGTAAAAGCAAATGAGCTAAAGGCTTTCCAACTATTTCGCTTCTTCCAATCACAACAGCATTAGCACCTTCCACTTTTATTCCTGATTCTTCTATTAAAGCAAAAGCACTTTTAGCAGTACAAGGAACCAAGTTACTATCCCCTATAAATATTCTTCCCAAATTAACATGAGATATAGCATCAACATCTTTTTCTATTGAAATAGTTTCATAAACATTTTTTTTGCTTATATGCTTTGGTAAAGGCATTTGAACCATTATTGCACTTGTTTCTTTCTCTTTATTTAGATATTCTATTAAAGTTAAAAAATCTTTTTCTGATGTATTTATAGGAAGATTATGAAGAGAACCTATAATTCCTACATTTTCAGCCTGCTTCTTAGCTCTTGTAAAATAAACCTCTGTAGACTTATCATCTTCAAAATATAAAAAATCTATTCTAGGTTTTTTATCAAAAAGCTCTACTTCTTTTTTTATTCTTTCTTTTATTTTCTTTGATAATTCTCTTCCGTCTAAAATAGTAGCCATATAATCTCCTAATAGAATTTTTTTTTATTATAATATAATGTTGCAAAATAAAATACAAGTATAGATTTTTTAATATTTATATTGTATATTGTTTAAATATGATAAAGAAATTACTATTTATATTTTTTATTATAAGCAGCATATCTTTTGCTCAAAAAAGAATTATCATTTTTAAAACTGATTTTTCTGATAATTACACGTTATATGCCGCACAAGATATCATAAGAAAAAATTTATTTTTATATTCTGATTTTTATTTAGTACCATTTAATGAATATAATAGCTATCAAAAAATAAAATCAAAAATAAAAGAACTTACAATTAATAATAATGCAGATATATCAATTGCATATAATATCTATGAATATAAAAAAGGATTTATATTTAATTATATCATATATAATAAAGAAAAACCTAATGAATGGTTTGAAAAAAATATCTTTTATAAAGAAGATAAATTCTTTGAAGCTGTAAATGAAGTTCTAGAACATATATATTCATATTCTTCATATAAAAATTATAAGCTTATAAATGAAGATGAATATATTTCTCTTATAGGATATTATACAAAAAAAGTAAATGATATCACTAATAATATAAATAATGCAGATACTTATAAGCTTTTTTTTAATTTTTATAAAGATAATATTTATTTTAATATTGATTATTTAGAATATTTAGTAGATAAAGGTGATAATACCACTATAAATGATATTGGAATAATAGCTGATAATACGATAAAACTTTTGGATAAAAATAATCATTATTCTATGGCTGCTTTCGGAGATTTTTATTACAGCAAATACAAAGTTAATGTAAATCCTGATGATATAGAAAAAAGTATAGAAAATTATCTTAAAGCTATAGAAATAAGAAAATATAATTATATATATTATGAAAAATTGGCTAAGGCTTATATATTAAAAAATGATTATAATAATGCTATTAAATATTATAATAAATCAATAGAAATTTATGATAAAGATATAGATTTGATAAAAGATGCTGTATATATATTGAAATCAAATATGAATGAAAATGGAAATCTTGTGATAGAATATTTAAAAAAAATAATTAATATAAATAAAAATGATGATGAAGCAATTGAAGAATTGGCTTTAATATATTATAATTTGGGAGATAAATATAATTCTCAAATTTATTATACTAAACTTCTAGAAGCTATTAATTATAATCTATATATTATTAATAATGAAAAACCTAATCCTGTACTATATGACAGATATATGAAGAAAAGAAGTGAAGTTGTAAAAAGATTAGAAAACTTAAACATATAATTATAAATATATATACAAAAATCTATATTTATAGTATAATCAAAAAATACTATATAAAGGAATAAAAAATGGAAATTATTAATAGTATAATAACAAATACCAATAATGTAATGTATGGTTATTTATTATTGGCAGTATTTTTTGTTATTTCTGTTTTCTTTACTATAAGATTAAAAGGAATACAAATTTCGCATTCAATACATGCTTTAAAACTTCTATTTTCTAGACATGAAAAGGGAGATGGGGTTTCAGGTTTTGTAAGTTTTTGTATAAGTACAGCTTCAAGAGTTGGTACAGGAAATATTACAGGAGTTATGACTGCAGTTTCAGCAGGCGGACCTGGTGCTTTATTTTGGATGTGGATAATGGCGCTTTTAGGAGGAAGCTTGGCTTTTTCAGAAAGTACATTAGCTCAGCTTTATAAAGAAAAAGATTCTCAAGGAAAATTTATAGGAGGAGCTTCTTTCTATATAAAAAGCAGATTAAAAAAACCTGTACTAGCAATATTATTTGCTTTATGTATGATATTCACATATACAACTTTTAACGGCGTACAGGCTAATACAATATCAAATGCTTTATCAAAATATAATGTGTCATTTATTGTAACTGCTGTTGTATTAACAATAATCACAGGAATAATATTATTCAGTAAAAAGAGAGAGACTATAACTCATGCATGTGTATTCATAGTTCCTGTTATGGCAATACCTTATATATTGATAGGGCTTTTCATATTTTTCAGTAATTTACCTTCAGTACCTTTAGCATTTCAAAATATATTTGTACAGGCTTTCAAACCTAGTGCTATTTTCGGAGGTGCTATAGGAATTACAATTTCAAACGGATTAAAAAGAGGCTTATTCTCAAATGAGGCTGGTATGGGAGGAGCTCCTCATGCTGCTGCTGCCGCTCATACTTCTCATCCTTGCAAACAAGGTTTAATACAGATGTTTTCAGTATTTACTGATACTATATTAATATGTTCTATTTCTGGATTCATACTTCTATTATCTCCTGAAGCTATGAAAGAAGTAAAAAATATGGAAGGTATTAATTTATTCCAATATGCTATGGAATCACATTTGGGTAGTTTTGGTTCTATATTTATTACAGTATGTATATTATTCTTCTCATACAGTTCTATATTAGGAAATTTCTTCTATATAAAAACTGGTGCTGCTGCTGTAAAAGATAATTTCGTATCTTATTTAATAGTAGGGCTTATGACTATAGCAATGGTATTTGCAGGTTCATTGGCTGAATTCAAAACTATATGGGGAGCAGGAGATATGTTTATGGGCTTTATGGCTTTATTAAATATCATAGTAATGATAATACTTAATAAACCTGTATACTTACTTACTAAACATTATGTAAGTCAGTTAAAAGAACATAAAGAACCTACATTCAATAAAAACTTAATAGAAGAATTAAAAACAGATGATGCTGTAACTCAATGGGATGATAAATAAATTATAATATAAATTTATATTGCAGGGATTAATACTCCATGCAATAATATTTATTTAGGTAATCCTCTCCAGTGTCCAGACACAAAAGTTCCATCTCCCCTTGTATAAGAATTAATCCAAATTTTACCTTCATGCATACTTGAAGCTTGTATATTAGAAGGTTGGAATAATGAATTACTTAAAGAATTTGCAACACTTTCTACTATAAGTGCTATTAATAGACATATTATTATAGCTATAGGTATAGCCATAAATATTACGCATTGTCTGAATATAGCGTCTTTTAATCTATATTTAAATCCTAAATTAAGTGCTATAATTAATGATAAGAACATATATACTATATTAGGATAACTTATAAATATTTTATTTGGAAGATGTAAATTAATTTCTTTTTCAATTAATAAACTATTAATAGTATTTGTCATTATGCTTATATCTATATATTTTCCAGGCAATATTATAATCTCATTAAAAATAAAATGTATAACTTCACTGTCAAATATCATTAAGAATAAGAAAAAACCTAATATAAGAAGAGGTATTAATTTTACTATATCCATAATCTGCTTTATAATCATAAAAAAACCTATTATGGCAATAACTATACCTAATGGCGGAAATATAAATGTTAATATACTTCCTATAATAGATACTATAAATCCTGCTATTACCTGTGCCAATATACCTTCCGTAATAATATAAAATCCAGTATATACAATGCACCAAATCAATACAATTGTTCCTACGATTATAATTCCACTTACGGATCCATCTGAAAATAATTTTTTTAAAAGAAAAATAAACATTGATATAGAAAATAATACAGATGTTTTTATCAAGAAACCTATAAAATATCGTACTTTAAACCCAAAAGAACAATCGCTTAAAGCTATAGCATTTTCAATATTCATAAATTACTCCTTATATAATTTTTTTATATTATAATAATATCATAAATAAATATTTTTTGTTCATTATGTAGCTCCATATTCTATTAAAGATTTTAGTATCCGCTATTATATTTTCTAAAGTCTCTACATAATTATACTAACTACACTAGAAAATTAAGAACTGCTACTTTAATTTTTTCCTGCTAGAATAGTAATAGCATTATAAATATAAATTGTTTATTCATTATCTTGCCCCTGCCTCTAAAAGTATTTTTATTATTTCATCTATATAATTAGTGGAGTAATCTTTAGATTCCAAAATATTCAAAGCTGTTTCTCTTTTATTATTTTCAACATTAGGATCGGCACCTGCTTGTAATAATAATTTTACAGCTTCCACAGTATATTCATTTACCGAAGATGATACTATATATATTAATATAGTATTACCTTTATCTCCTCCTCTCATACCAGGATCTGCTCCATATTCTAATAAAAGTTTTAATATTTTAAACTTATCAGCATCTATTCCTCTAGAATAGCAAGAACTTCCTAAATATGTTATTGGAGATATATTATATTTTGGAGAAGGATTTTTAGTTATTAAATTAGGATCTGCTTTATGTTCTAATAAATATTTAAATATTTCATAATTTCCCATAGAGTGTATCAATGGAGTATATCCTCCTTCATTAGTAATATTCACATCCATTCCAGCATCTATTAATAATTTTAATATTTCAAATCTATTTTCTTTTGCTGCAAGGTTTAAATAATCATTATTATAACTATGGCTTGTCCTTGCAGTTAAATCTATTCCTGAATCTATCAATATAGCAGCACCTTCTATATTATTAGCAAAAATAGCATGAGTTAATGCTGTATAAGAATCTTTATTTTTAATGTTTATATCAGCACCTGCAGCAATTAAGGCTTCAAGTAAATCATTATAATTAAAATATGCAGCTAACATCAATGCTGTTGAATTTGCTCGTACATAACCTCCATTATACCATTTTTCTTCTCTCATTCCTGTATTAAGACCTCTTGTAATAAGAGATTTAATTTCTCTTATTCCTGTTTGTCCTTCCCTTTTCATCAGTATTCTGTCTATAGCTTCCTGTGAACCTGAGCCTGGTATAACTCTTCTGGACTTTTTACTGTCTGTTACTACTTCGCTGTATTTTAAATCGCCTTTAGTTCCTGTAATCTCATTAACTATTTGAGGTACATATTGAATAACATCTTCTATATTTCTAAAAGACCTGCTGCTGCCTGTAAGATTTTCTAATGTTTCTACATTAATCATACTTACTACTAATGTATTATTTCTTCCAAGCTTGCTGATACTGCCTGCCATAACATACTGAGCATTTAAAGCCTTCCCTATTTCTGCTATAGTATTTTCATCTGTCATACCATTTCTTTGGAAGTGTAATTCTTTCATAGCTTTTTCCATTTGACTATTTCTAGTGAGCACTGTATATACTTTTCTTTTGCTTAATTCATTGGCAAATATTGAAGATACTGTATCTCCTTCTTCTTCATTAACACTAGAGAAAGGAAGAACTGCTACTTTAATTTTTTCCTGTGAGAATAGTAAACTTGAAAATAATAATAAAATTAAAAATATATATCTTTTCATAAAAATATCCTAATAAAAAATTAATAAATTTCTAAATCACCAAACATCAACTCCTCCATACTTCTTGCTATTGGATTATTGGAGTAATCTACCGTTTTTATTCATAAACTTCAAAAATTTAACAAAAAATAAGGGATAATAAAAATATATTATCCCCTACAAATGATTGATTATAATTTATTATTCTTCTTCGATATATTCATATACCATATTATCCATAGCTTCTTTTACTCTGGATTTTGTTTCTTCATTCTCACCTGATATCGCTTTTTCTACTTCATTTTGTAATATTCTATCAATTACATTTTTATCTATTAAATATAATACATAATACTCATATTCTTGCTGCCCTTTCTTAGTGCCTTCTTTATACTCTTTCAATATCCACCAATCATCTTCTTTTCTTAATCCTGCAATTTTTGATTTTGATACAGATGTAGTTAATGTTTCCATAGTTCTTTGGAAATTCTCATCATTTCCATATTCAGAAGCAGCTGTATAATCAGCTATTGACTGTGATAAATATCTTGCTACTTCGGCAGAAGAATTTACTCTCTTTGCCCAGCTTTCTACAAAGTTTAAACTTTTTCCTCTTCCGCTAATTACAAAAGGCATTTTTCCAGCATAATCATTTTCTAATTGACTAGTTCCTTTAAATAACCATTTAGGCTGTTTTGCTCTTTTTCCTCCTCTTTGATCGATTATATCATATTTAATCCTTTTTCTTTGAGCATATATATTTTCAGATATAAATATTACATTCAATGCAAAAATGAATGCAAAAATAAAAATGGATTTTGTTTTTAAATTTTTCATTATAAAACTCCTTATTTAACTTTTTAATTTTTCATCTAAAAAATCAGAAATTTGATCTGATAATTTTGCATTTATTTCCCTTACAATTTTATTCATAACAACACGCTTGGCATCTTTTTCTGAAGTACCACCATCTTTTCCTCTAAATTTAAAAGATGCTATTCTATCACCATTATAATCAAGCAATTCTAAAATAAGAGTATAATTTAAAATATACATTCCATATCCTATATCATTCCCATCAAAAGTAAATTTATCCTTTATAATATATGAAGGATTAGAACTAATTTTAAATCCTAATTCGCTTATAGAATGTTCTATGGCTGATTCTACATTAGGTGTTATATCTTCAGATTCAATTGAAAATGTTATTCTTCGCTTTATATTTTCTAACTTAATCTTTATATTATCCATCTTGAATTCATCATCTATCATAATATTTTTTGAATTATCTATTATTGATAATTGAGATAGAAAATTATTATTTTTTTCAGAAAATATATATGCTATATACATAGCAGAATATTTATTTAATAAATCTTTTTCAATATCAGATTTACTAATATATGATTTAATGACATTTAAATTTTCTTTTATTTTTTTCTCTAAAAGTATGGAAGTTTCTTTTTTATTTAAAACAGCAATAGCATAATATATATTTCTTTTTTCATCATAGTATTTTTTATCTATTTTTACATTAATTAAATTATGCTCTGCTTCGATTCTCGTATTATTATCTAATATTCTAATTTCCTCAACACCAGATGATGTTTCTATATATTTTTCATTTGCTCTAGTATCAACAGATATTTTCATTCCAAAAATATTTGCTAAAGCACTATATGCGCTATTTTCTGCCTCCTTTTCTGTTTTACCATTACCAACACCAACTTCATATATTTTTTTGCTATACATATCATATGGATTAAAAATCCATAAAGGCTCTTTAGAAAATAATAGACTACTAAATAATAATATTAATGAAATATACCTCATAAAATTCTATTAAATATTTTAAATTATATTAAAAATTTTATTAAAAATTTTATATTAAATTTTTTATATATCTAAATTATATATAATTAATAAAAAAAATCAATAAAAATATTAAAATTTTAATATTTTTATAGATAAATATTAAAATATATAAAATTTAATTTATTAAATAAATATTAATAATATGATTAAAATAATGTAATTTAAATAAATATGATTATGAAACATAAAAAAACCCCAAGCATTATAAAAATAACACTTGGGGAAAAACTATGATTAGAATATATTAATTAAAAGCTGACATCGTTTCCATAATAAGCTGCTTCTAATACTTTTTTCATATTAGAAACATCGGTTTCTCTTGGATTAGAACCTGTACAAGGGTCAGCAACGGCATTTTTAGATATATCATCGCATTTTTGTTTGAAATGATCTTCAGTAACACCATTTTCTTTATAAGTTTGTTTTATTCCTAATTTACTGTTTAATTCTTTTACTTTATTTACCAAAGAAGCTGTAAGCTCTTCATCAGTATTTCCAGAAAGCTTAAGCATTCTAGCTATATCAGCAAATCTATTAGCACAAACCTTTGAATTAAATTGTATAACATAAGGAAGAAGTATAGCATTGCATCTTCCATGAGTAATATGGAATTCAGCTCCTGTTTTATGAGCCAAACTATGTACTATACCAAGTAAAGCATTAGAAAAAGACATACCAGCTAAACATTGAGCAACATGAAGTTTTGCCCTTCCCTCTTTATCTCCCTTAACTGCTTTTTCTATATTATGAACAATCATATCTATTGCTTTCATAGCCAAAGCATCAGTAATATCAGTTCTAAGTCCAGCAACATAAGCCTCTATAGAGTGAGTAAGTGCATCCATACCAGTATCAGCAGAAACTGTCTCAGGCATTGTCATAGGAATAGAATAATCTAATATAGCAATGTCTGGTGTAATTTCAAAATCTGCTAATGGATATTTAATGTTTGTAGAATAATCAGTTATAACTGAGAAAGCAGTAACCTCTGAAGCTGTACCGCTTGTAGAAGGTATTGCTGCAAATATTGCTTTCTTTCTAAGTTTAGGCATAGTGAAAGGAGTTTTAATATCATCGAATTTTTTCTCAGGATATTCATAGAACACCCACATAGCCTTAGCAGCATCTAAAGCAGAACCTCCGCCTAATGCAACTATTACATCAGGGTTAAATTCTCTCATAGCTTCAGCACCTTTATAAACTGTTTCTATAGAAGGGTCTGGTTCAACACCATCAAAAATCTTAACTTCCAAACCAGTATCTTTTAATATTTTTTCACATTTATCAAGGAATCCTCCTCTTTTCATAGAAGATCCGCCTGTAACGATTATAGCTTTTTTATATCCTTTTAGATTTTTTAATTCTTCCATAGCATTGTCGCCGTAGTATAAATCTCTAGGAATAGTGAATCTTGACATATTTAATCTCCAAAAATAATTGCTTTATGTACTATATTATAATATTTATAAAAAGAATGTCAATTATATTATTATAAATTCTTCATTTTTTATGATAAAAAGTCTAATAAAATAGAAAAAAATAACTATTTTTATGAAAATATGATAAAATTTAATGTAATCGGTATCAAAAAAATATAAATTTAATATTTACTAATTAATATGAAAAACAAATTTTTTATTATTTATATTATTCAAATTTTTCTTTTATATCTATTTTATATTTTGTTTTAAAGTTGTTTCTCATTTTTCTAAAAGGTATCCACCAAGATATACTATCAACTAATTTATTATGTTTTATAATATCATTATTACCCTGTTCTATAATGATATCTATATATTTTGATATATTATTTTTGAATATAGAAGTTTCTATAAAATATTTCCAAAAAGCATAATAAAGTTTATTTTTCTGAGGATAGGCATTTCTATATAATGGTTTTAATAAAGTATAATGAGCTATAACAGCCTTTTGAACTTCTTTATCTTTTCTTAGTAAAGCACATGTAAAATTATATTTAGAATCTAAATATTGAACTTTATTTTGAAATATATAATTAAAAATATCTTGATCTATATATTTAAGACATTTAATAGTATTTAGATATTTTTCTATGATATCAAAAAAATCATTTTCTTTAAACAATTCATTAAACATTTTTATATTGATTAACATTAAACCTGAATTAAAATAATTATAAAAGAAATTAAATTTCATTTCTAATACTTTGAAATATTTAATATCTTTATCTTTTACTACAGCTGCTAAATTATCATTAATATCCAATTCAAATAATTCTTTTAAGTTATTAAGTACTATCATGTCGCAGTCTAAATATAAAACTTTATCTAAATGATTTAATAAAAAAGGTATATCCAATTTAGAAAAAGCTTCTACTCCCCATTGTCCTGAAGTTTTTTCTCTATGCCATTTTATAAATTTTTCTTTATTTATTGGGCTATAATATTGCAATTTAAAATTCTTAATTTGTTTTAAATTATCAATATGATTTTTATTTTCTTCTGACATTGATGATGTTATTATATGAAAGTAGAATTCTTCATCTTCTGAAGAATTTTTTAATATTGATACTATTAAGGCAAGCATATATTCTATAACATTATTATCAGCGCAAAGACATATATTATACTCTTTCATATAACACCCACTTTCAAAAATATAAATAAAAATAATAAAATAATTATACTATATTATAGAGTTAATCTCTACTAAAATTCTGATATATAAATTTGAAAGGTATATAAATCTTGCCATTTTCAGCATAATCATTCCATAAACCTTGTGGAGGGGGCTTTAGTTTTTTGGCATATTCAATAGCCTTTGAACATGAATTATCAAGACTAGTTTGACCATTAGCAGAAGTTTTCAAAAACTTTTCAAATTCTATATTTCCTTCTTCATCTATAGAAATAAGCACCTCAACTTCATCAGTTCTTATAAGCCCCAAATAATGAGCCTGATTAGGAATTGTTAAATACCAAGAATCTCTTATAGAACCAACCAAAGCATAAAAATACCAAAAATATTCCTGAGCTTTTGTACCTAATTGTATGCTTCCTGTTTCGCTTGAAAAGACAACTGCCCTGTCTGCACCTTCTTCAAATGATGCAGGTATTTTAGTGTCTCCTTTCATACCAGGATTTTTAGGCTTATAAGTTTCTACATTATCCCTTGATATTTCATTACCAAGATCTTTTTTTTCTCTTTGCTGAAGCTGATTATTATTAGGCTTTATATATTCAGTAGGTCTTCTTTCAACTATAGGGCTATTTGCTCCATCTCCCAAGAAAGAAAAAACTGATGTATCGGAAAAAGTTTTAGAAGGTTTTACATCTGTTTGTCCTTTAGATCTTAAAGTTTTATCAGATGCAAATGGCGTATTTTCTTTACTTTCTTCCTCTTCTACTTCAGGAGTTTCCACCAAGAACATATATTCATTTTCTTTGGATTTCTCCTCTGCTTCCTGTTTAGCCTTCTCATATGCAAATACGTCTTGCATTATAGATGTATTTATAAAGCTGAATAAAAATATATGAAGTATAAAAGAAACTATAACAGAAAATATTATATCTTTTCTTTTAATTAATTTTATTTTTATTCTTTCAATTTTTTCTTTCATAAAATAATTTTATATTAATCGGTATATTTTACAAGTTTTATTATTAATAAATTTAAAACAAATATAATTGTAATAAGATAAAAAATGTTTCACATGAAACATTGGTAAATCAATATTTATATATATCATAAAAAACAGCAATTTTATTAGTAAATAAATTTTATTAAGCCCGCCCTCCCGCCCCAAATTTAACGCACGATTTACTTAATTTAGATTTAAGGCAAAATTATAAAAAACATATTAAATATATTATTAATCTTCTAACCGTGCGAGAAAATGTTTCACATGAAACTTTTTATTCTATAATAATATAGTCATATTAAAAAATTAATTTATAAGGAAGATATACCATAAATAATATGTGTTATTAAAAAATTAGCTAATTATGATTTATTGTTATAATAGTACATTTTTCGGCGGAAAAAAGAATCAAAATTTATAATTGTTTTAATAAACACTAATTATGAATATATTATTTTTGAAACAAGTCTAATATTATTTTTTATTAAATATTTTACTATAATAATTATATTTAACTGCAAAATAAATATTTACTAAAACAATATAGTTTTACAGATAAAAATGTTTCATGTGAAACATTTTTATTATTTATTAATATTATTGTATTAATGAAAAGTTTAATATATAATAAAAAATAAATACAAAAGGATTGTTATGAATGATATCATAAAAAAAGATGAAGAGTTTATACAAGAAATTATTGATAATGAAAATAATAAAAATGCTATAGAAAAAAATGTCATATATGTAGTTGCAACTCCTATAGGTAATATGGAAGACATTACTATAAGGGCTCTTAAAATACTTAGAAATGTTGATTTTATATTGGCAGAAGATACAAGAGTTGCTGTAAAACTCCTTAATTTTTATAATATAAAAAATAAGCTTTTTTCATATCATAGTCATTCATCAGAATATAAAATAAATGAATATATCCAGGAAATAGCCAAAGGTAAATCTGCAGCTATTATAAGCGATGCAGGAACTCCTTGTATAAGCGACCCTGGTGTAAGCATAATAAAAATAGCTATAGAAAACAATATAAAAATAGTTCCTGTAGGAGGAATATCTGCTTTTACTTCTCTGCTTTCCGTTTCAGGAATTTCAGGAAATACTTTATTTGTTGGATTTCTTTCTAATAAGTCTGGAAGAAGAAGAAATCAATTAAAGGAATTATATAATACTCAAAAAACGATAATAGTAATATATGAGTCAGTTTATAGAGTAAAAGAATGCATAGAAGATATTGTTAACATATTTGGAGAAAAAACGGATATTGTTATCGGAAGAGAATTAACTAAGCAATTTGAGCAAATTATAAGGGCAGAAGCTAAAAATATCCTTGATTTTTTTATAGATGGTAGTATACTAACTAAAGGAGAATTTTGTATTATAATTGATAATAGAAAATCTAAAGTATGCGAGGCTAATGCCGAAAATAATTTATGTAAGGAGT
>CALXXQ010000036.1 GCA_944392715.1 uncultured Brachyspira sp. | reverse complement strand
TCTGTTGTGTATTATACTGTTTCATAGGTATTCCTTTTGGTTTATTTGTAGCAATTATAAATTATAAGGAATACCATCTTTTTTTTAAACTAAAAGTGTGCAATATCTATGGCTCTTAAACAATTTAATATTTTTATACCCTTGAAGTTTTTTAATTAATTGTTTATATTATATCAAAATTTTAATGCATTTAATTTAAGGAAAATATGAAAAGAAATATAGTAATAGAAGGAATAAATATACCATCAAAATTCTTTTTAGCCCCTATGGCAGGATATACTGATCATGTCTTTAGAAGACTATCAAGAAGATTTGGAGCAGGACTTTTAATAACAGAGCTTGTAAGTGCTGCGGCATTAGCAAGACAAGTAAAAAAAACTTATAGATATATGGAGCATAAAGAAGATGAATATCCTATATCACTTCAATTATTCGGTGCAAATGAAGATGATTATAAAAGAGCTATAGAAATAACAGATTTAAGCGGTTTTTCTTTTATAGATATTAATATGGGCTGCCCTACCAAGAAGGTTGTAAAAAATAATGGCGGGGCTGGACTTTTAGAAGACACTGATAAAATGATATCTATATTGAATGCTGTAAAAAGTGTATCTCCTTTACCTGTAAGCGTTAAAATAAGATTAGGACTTAAAAGAGGAGAAGGCGGAGAAATAGAGAGAGCATTAGCTATGAAAGAAAATGGAGCATGCTTTTTAACTTTACATGGCAGATATGCAAGCGATTTATACAGAGGTACTGCTGATTGGGAATTTATAGCAAGGGTAAAAGAGGCATTAGGTAAAGATTATATTTTAATAGGAAATGGGGATATAAAAAGCAAAGAAGATGCCTTAAAAGCATTCAATCTTTCTAATGTAGACGGAATAATGGTTGGAAGAGGTGCTATAGGCAATCCTTGGATATTTAGAGAACTTAATACTATATTTGATGATAATGATGAATATGATAATACTATTACAGAAAATGATGATTTAGAAAATATCATAAAAGAGCATGTTAATGGATGCTGCGAACTTTATGGAGAAATAAGCGGTATACATTTTATGCGTAAATTTATTATGAAATATTTAGTTGGATATAGAATGGAAAATAAAATAGAGCTTATGAAATGCGAAAGTAAAGAAGAGCTATTTAAAATATTAGATAATATTCTAAAAAAGCAGTAAAATTTTAAATTATTGCTCTATTATAATATTTTTCTCCGTATTTTTATCAAATATATGAATATTATTTAAATCAAAACCTATAAATACTTTATCATCTATTTTATAATCATTGCTGCTATTAATTCTTATGGTAATTTGAAAATCTCCAAAATTAAGATGCAAATAGCTTTCAGAGCCTATCATTTCAATAACATCAATAACTGTTTCTATCAAGTTTGAAGAATTATTATCTGATCTATTTTTAAAAATAAAAATATTTTCAGGTCTTATTCCTAATATCACTTCCTTACCATTATAATAATCATCTATTTTTGACATTCTAGTATTATTTAATTTTATTTCATTTTCATTAAAAGATGCATACCACTCATCATTTTTTTTATAAATATTAGCATCTATAAAATTCATCTGAGGAGCTCCAATAAATCCAGCAACAAATAAATTTTTAGGTCTATGATAAAGAGTCATAGCATCATCAACTTGCATAATATCCCCATCTTTCATCACAACTATCCTGCTTCCCATAGTCATAGCCTCTATTTGATCATGAGTAACATATATAAATGTAGTCTGAAGTTTTTTATGAAGCTTAATTAATTCTGTACGCATTTGAACTCTAAGTCTGGCATCCAAATTAGAAAGAGGCTCATCTAATAAAAATACAGAAGGATTTCTTACCATAGCTCTTCCCAAAGCAACCGGTTGACGCTGACCTCCTGATAATGTTTTAGGTTTTCTATCAAGTAAATCAGATATACCAAGAATTTCAGCAGCCCATTTTACTCTATTTTTTATTTCATCTTTTGGAGTTTTTCTAAGTTCAAGTCCAAATGCCATATTCTTAAAAACTGACATATGCGGATATAAAGCATAATTTTGAAATACCATAGCAATATCTCTATCTTTAGGAGGCATATCATTAACTAATTTATCTCCTATATATAATTTTCCATCTGTTATCTCTTCAAGTCCTGCTATCATACGAAGAGTTGTAGATTTTCCGCATCCAGATGGCCCTACAAGAATTACAAATTCCTTATCATCTATATATAGATTAAAATCCTTTACAACTTCTGTATTATTATCATAAACTTTTTTTATATGCTCAAATTTAATGCTCGACATAATTTATATTCCTGGAATTTTTTATCTTGTTTAAAAGTTTTGAATTATATAGAAATAATATACATTATTAAATTTATAATTTAACTTTTATTAATTATATAACAAATTTTTTAAATTCATAAGCAAGATTACTAGCTTCCATACCAACTACTATATGCACTTCTTTATCACTTATCTTTTGTACCGCAGGATAATATTTTTTTATCTCTTCAGCATTAACTTTATTCATATCTTTTACAATAAGTCTTAATCTAGTAGCACAGTTATTTACTTTTAATATATTTTCTATTCCCCCAAGCAAAGGAATAAGTAATGTTGCTTTAAGGCTTTGATTTTCTAATAAGTTTCTTAAAGATTCTGCAAGTAAATGAACATCTGTACCTACTATTATATGATCTTCTGTTTCTGTTATTAACTGAACTGATGGATAATATTTTTTTATTTCTTCAGTATTAACTTTATTCATATCTTTTACAATAAGTCTTAATCTAGTAGCACAATTATTTACTTTTTGTATATTATCTATACCTCCAAGTAAAGTAATAAGAAACCATGATTTATTTGATGAGCCGCTGTCAGACATATTTAATGTTTTTATCAATTCTTTAGCCAATTCAGAAGCTTCAGTACCAACAACTATATGAACTTCGGCACTTCCTATTTTCTGAACAGATGAATAATGTTTTTTTAACTCTTCAATATTAACTTTATTCATATCTTTTATTTCAATTCTTAATCTAGTGGCACAATTATTTACTTTTAATATATTTTCTCTGCTTCCAAGTAAAGGAATAAGTGTTAATGCCTTATTATGCGAACTATCATTAGAAGCTATTATTTTTCTCAAAGAATTAGCAAGAGAACTAGCAATAATACCAACTACTATGTGGACTTGTGTATCGCCTATTTTTTGTACTGCTGGATAATATTTTTTTATTTCTTCTATATTGACTTTATTAGAGTCTTTTACTTCAAGTCTTAATCTAGTAGCACAATTATTTACTTTGACTATATTCTCTCTTTCTCCAAGTAAGCTTAAAGGAAGCATAAATTTAACATCATCATTCATAATTGAAACCTCATAATATTTGATTATTTAATATTAACATAATATTAATTTTATTTCTATATTAATATAAAAAAGACTTGCAATAAATAAATACTGCAAGCCTTTAAAGTTCTAATTCATTAGTAATTATTTTTTAGCAATTTTTTTAAACTCATCAGCCAAGAATTGCACTTTAGGGCCTACAATTACCTGAACAGAAGTTTTTCCTGGAGTTAATACTCCTGGGAACATCTTTTTAATTTCAGCAGCTTGAATAATAGTATTATCTTTTACTTCAAGTCTTAATCTAGTAGCACAATTATCAATATCAATTATATTTTCAATACCGCCAAGTAAAGGAAGAAGAAGCAATGCTTTTTCTGCATAAGAAGCATCTGCAGCAGATGTTACAGTAACTTCTACTTCATCATCATCCTCTCTTCCAGGAGTTTTAAGATTGAATTTTTGAATAGCAAAATTGAATATAACAAAATAAAGTATAAAGAATACTATACCTTGAATAATAAGCATATACCAATTAGTAGCTAATGGGTTTTTAGTAGAAAGAAGCAAGTCTATCAAACCTGCAGAGAAACCAAAACCAGCCATCCATTTAAAGCTAGCGGAAATAATCAAAGAAATACAAGTTAATAATGCATGTATTACATATAATACAGGAGCTACAAACATAAATGAGAATTCTATAGGTTCAGTAACACCAGTAAAGAAACTAGCAAAACCAGCAGCCAACATTATAGATTTTATTTTATTTCTGTTTTCAGGCTTAGCATTTTTTATAAAAGCTAAACAAGCACCTAAAAGACCAAACAAAAAAAAAAAAAAAAATCCTGCCTGATACATACCTGTAACACCTACTGTAGCTGTACCAGCATCTATAGAAGCCTGACCTCCCAAGAAATTAGGTATATCATTAATACCAGCAACGTCAAACCAAAATACTGAGTTAAGAGCATGGTGCAAACCAACAGGAATTAATAATCTATTGAAGAAACCATAAATACCTGCACCTATAGGACCAAGACTAATAATAGCTTTTCCAAATGCTACTAAACCTCCATAAATAGCAGGCCAAATTACCATTAATATAAAAGATACTACCATCATTACAACAGATGTAATTATTGGTACAAATCTTCTTCCGCTAAAGAATGCCAAAAATTCAGGTAATTTTACCTCAGAAAATTTATTATATAAACCTCCAGCTATTATACCGCAAAGTATACCTATAAACTGATTATTAATTTTAGCAAAACCAGCAGGAACATCTTCAACAGCTTTGCTTTGAATCATAGCAACTGTAGCAGGAGCTAAAAGAGTAGTTACAACGAGGAAAGCAACCAAACCAGCAAGAGCAGCAGCACCATTTCTATCTTTGGACATACCAAATGCAACACCAACAGCGAACAATATAGGCATACTATCTATAATGGATCCGCCTGCTTTAATAAAGAATGCAGCTACAGGACTTCCGCCGCCCCAGCCATTTGGGTCAATCCAATAACCAATACCCAATAAAATGGCGGCAGCAGGTAATACAGCAACAGGAACCATTAAGGACTTACCTATTCTTTGTAGATAATTAAACATATATCCTCCATAAAAATTAAAAAAATTAAATTTCTACATATTATCAGTATAGTACTTATTTAATATATTATCAAGTATTATATTCTTTTTTATTATTTATATTTACTTTAAAAACATTTATGGTAGAATATAAATATAAATAAATTTGCGGAGGAATTCATATGGGATTATTCTCTAAAAAAATAGAAATCAAAAGTCCTATTAAAGGTAAATTAGTGGATGTTACAGAGGTTAAAGACGAAGCTTTTTCTACAAAAGCATTAGGAGATGGCATGGCTATTATACCTGAAGAAGGAAAAGTATATGCTCCTGTTGATGGAGAAGTAATTACAATGATTGACAGCAATCATGCTATAGGACTATCAGCTAAAGGAATAGAAATATTAATACATATTGGTATGGATACTGTTAAATTGGGAGGAAAATATTTTAAAGCTCATGTTAAAGAAGGGGATAAAGTAAAAGCAGGAACTTTACTAATAGAATTTGATAAAGAAGAAGTTGAAAAAGAATATGATATTACTTCGCCTATTATAATACCTAATTTTTCTGAATTAAAAGCATTAAATAAAACAGAACATAGAAATGTAACTATAGATGATACTATAATGACTATAGTTAAATAAATTTATAATTAAAAAAAGGAGCTTTTATAAGCTCCTTTATTTTTTTATTCCTTTATATCTTCTTTTAATTTTCTATACAAAGTAGCCCTTTCAATTCCAAGTATTTTAGCAACCTGAGCCTTATTAAAATTATTATGACTAAGCAAATAATTGATATACATTCTTTCAAGCTCTTCTAATGTAACATCATTATCAACTACAAAATTTTCATTGCGATTTTTTAATGCCCAATCTGGTATATTACTTTCATCTATTTTGCCGTCTTTACTCATAACAACCATAGTCTCTATTGTATTTCTTAATTCTCTTACATTACCTTCCCATTGCAATGAAGATAATATTTTATATACTTTTTTATCTACAGATTTTATCTCTATAGAATGAACATTTGAAAACTCTTTTATAAAATTATCTATCAAAAGAGGTATATCTTCTCTTCTCTCTCTAAGAGGAGGCATTTCTATTTTTATAACATTAAGTCTATAATATAAATCTTCTCTAAACTTACCTTCTTTTATTTCTTCAGATAATATTTTATTTGTAGCAGCAATAACTCTTATATCAACATCAATAGGAGTATTAGAACCTACCCTCTCTATAACTCTCTCTTCAAGTACCCTTAAAAGCTTAACTTGAACAGTCTGATTAATCTCTCCTATCTCATCTAAAAATATAGTACCCTTATTAGCCGCTTCAAATCTTCCTATCTTTTTATCAATGGCTCCAGTAAAAGAACCTTTTTCATGTCCGAATAACTCGCTTTCCAAAACACCTTCTGAAAGTGCTGCACAGTTTACAGTGATATAAGGCTGCTTGGCTCTGTCTGATATTTGATGAATAGCACTTGCAACTAATTCCTTGCCTGTTCCGCTTTCTCCTTCTATTAATACTGTAGCTTTAGTTCTAGCAACCTGCTTTATTGCCTCATACACCTTTAGCATTTTAGGACTATGACCTATCATTCCATAAAAGCTCTCATGATAATCAACACGCTTTTCTAAAGTTTCATTAGTCTTTTTTATATTCTTACTTTCCAATGCCCTTGCTATTATAAGAAGCATTTTATCAAGATTAAAAGGCTTAGTCATAAAATCATAAGCACCAAGACGCATCATCTCAACAGCAGTCTCAACATTTCCATGTCCCGTTAATACTATTACTGGTATATGCTTATCAAATTCCAAAATATCTTTTAAAAATTCTTCTCCAGTCTTTTCAGGCATTTTTAAATCAGTTATAACTAAATCTATTCCCCCTTTATAAACCGTCTCTATTCCCTTCTCTCCATTATCTGCAGTTACAACTTCATAACCTTCAAATTCTAATGATTTCTTGATACCATCTCTTATATTTTTTTCATCATCTATTACTAATATCTTAGGCATAATCTAATAAATCCGTCTGTAAAAATTTTTGATTTTCTTGAAGCAAAGGAAGTTTTATAATAAATTCACTTCCCTTACCATATTCGCTTTCTATAGTAATATTACCATTATGTGCTTCTATTATACGAACTACATTTGTAAGCCCCAAACCTGTACCATGTCTTTTAGTAGTAAAATAAGGCTCAAATATCTTATCCATATCTTCATCTTTAATACCTGTTCCTGTATCTTTTATACTTATAACAGCATAATTATCTATGGTTTTAAGTTTTATATAAATCTCTTTTTTCTTATCATCTGAATTATCACTCATAGCATCTATTGCATTTTGTATTATATTAATTAAAGACTGCTTTATATACTTTTCATCTAATTTTAATATAAGATTATCTTTATCAAATTTAATATCAATATTAACATTATTTTTTTCTATCTCATATTTCAAAAATGAAACAGTAGATAAAATAAGTTCATTAATATTAACATCTTCAATATTAACCTCCAATTTACGAACAGAAAATAAAAATGAATTAATAGTATCTTCAAGTCTGCTGATTTCTTCTTTTATGATATCAGAATACTCTTTAAAATCTTTATAGCATTGACAATCATTATCCATATTCTTTTTTATTATCTTTTCTATAAGCTGAACATATATAGAAATTGATCCAAGAGGATTTTTTATTTCATGAGCTACTCCAGCTGCAAGAGTTGTAAGAGAAGCCAATTGTTCTGCTCTTTTAAGTTTCTGTGCACTTTCATATGTTTTAGTGATATCAAATGCTTTTATAAGAGTTCCTATAATTCTTCCGCTGTCTCCTATTGGAAGTATATCTATTTGAAGTATTCTATCATTTTCATCGTCTTTTAATAATTTTGTATCTGAAATTTTATCTTTTACAAGTTCTAATACTGATTTTCCTATATCATTTGCAGACATATATTTTAATAATGATTTTCCTTCCGAATTTCTTGGTATAGAAAATAAAAAACATGCTTTTTTATTTATTCCTTGTATTAATCCTTTATTATCTACAGCTATTATACCCTCTTCAAGATTTTCTATAATTGCATTTTGAGAGTATAAAAGAGTTGATAATCTTTTAAATACTTTCTTTTTTTCAAGATCAGAAACCTTATCGAAATTCTGCAAAATTTTATCAAAAAATTGATTAGTCCTATTCATCTAATAAAGTATAATAAAAATCAAAAAAACTTCAATACGAAAAAAATAATATAGAACTTATGAAGCAAATGATAATTCTTTAATCAAAGCACTAGGAGTATATATAGATGAATGATGATAATCAACATCATCAGCAAGCATTTCTATATTATTTAAAAAGTCCAATATATTTCCAGAAACTATAAAAGGACTTGCCGTATATGCCAATTTTCCATTTTCTATTTTTATTCCTTCAGCTTGCAAAGAAAAATCTCCGCTTATAGCATTAACTCCAGAATGAGTACCTGTTAAAGAGTTTACCAATATTCCATCTTTAATTTGTGCTATTAAATCATCTTGCTTATTATTTCCGCTTTCTAAAATAAAATTATGACATGATATACCTATAGGAGATTTAAAGCCTCTTGAAGCATGAGAAGTTGTTTTTCTATTTTCTTTTCTTGCAGTGTAATTATTATATAAATAGCTATTTAAAACACCATCAGTAATTATATTTAAATCATTCGTTTTAGAACCTTCTCCGTCAAAATTAGTATTAACAAGCCCCTTATCAAACATTGGTATATCTTTAATATTTATTATACTGCTTGCTATTTTCTGATTTAATTTACCTTTAAGAAGTGATAATTGTTTTTGAACTGCCTCAGAAGAAAATAATCCTAAATAAGCTCCTAATATAGTTCTCATAGCTTTGCTTGTAAATACTGTTTTATATTTTCCGCTTTCTATTGATTTTGCTGAAAGTTTATTTATAACATTATCAACAATATTTTTTGAAAAAGCATTAACATCAAATACAGCATCTCTTGATGAATAAACATCAAAAAAAGTTTTTACTGCATTACTATCTTTTGCTATTACCTCTCCATAATATGATATACTATTTTTTTTCTCTTCTTTACATATGCCATTACTATTTATTATGCATTTATTGAAATTGTATCTTGCAAGTCCAGCAGAAGGAACATTAACAATTCTGCTATCAAGAGAATATAATTTATCTTCTATTGATAATGATATTTTTTTAAGTTCATCATTTGATAAATTAACTATATCATTATTAATCATATTATAGCTTTTTTCATCTTCATCTTTCTCTATCAATACATTATATTCAATTTCAGAAACAGCATAATTAAGAGAATTTTTAGCATTTTCTATAAGATTATTAATAGAATCATTAGAATCAATTCTTTCAGTAAAACTTATTCCAACCTTACCATCTTTTATAAACCTTAATCCAATTCCTCCTGATTCGGCAAATGTATATTTATCCAAATCTCTTTCCCTAACAGTAAACTCCTCTTCCCCTACAGATGACATATAAATTTCTATTTCATCAATATCTTTTGCCTTATTTTTTACATCATTATATATTTCTTTTATTCTATTTAATCTATTTAATTCAGACATTATCATCTGCCTCCAACAGTAAGTTCTTTTACTTTAATAGCAGGCTGCCCAACAGTAGTAGGCACAGAACCAGAAATACTTCCGCACATACCGTCTGCCAATTCTAAATTTGATGAAACAGCCTCAATATTCATTAAAGTTTCATCTCCGCGCCCTATAAGTGTAGCACCTCTTACAGGTTCAGTAATCTTTCCATTTTCTATTAAGTATCCTTCAGAAACAGCAAAATTATAATCTGTTGTAGCAGGATCCACTGAACCTCCTCCCATCTTTTTAGCATAAAGTCCATACTCTATACCAGATATTAAATCATCAAAACTAGAATTTCCTTTATCTATAAAAGTATTTCTCATTCTTGAAGTAGGAGGATATTTATAACTCTCTCTTCTGGCACTTCCAGTAACCTTTTGATTCATCTTCATAGAACCAAGTTCATCAACTAAATAACTTTTTAATATACCATTTTCTATCAATACAGTTCTCTGTGCTTCATTACCTTCATCATCAATATTATAACTTCCCCAAGCATTCTTTATAGTTCCGTCATCAACAGCAGTAACAACATCAGAAGCAATTTTTTCACCTAATTTATTACAAAATACACTGGCATTATCAGCAACAGAAGTAGCCTCTAAAGCATGTCCGCAAGCCTCATGAAATATTACTCCTCCAAATGCATTATCTATTACAACAGGATATTTTCCTGATTTTGGATATTTTGAATTAAGCATTTTTATAGCAGAATTTGCAGTTTCTATTGCCATTTCTTCTAAATTAATATCTTTTATCACTTGAAAACCATCTAATGCTCCTCTAGTTCTGCTTGCCGTTTGAGTATTAGTGCCGTCGCTTGCCATAGACATCATAACAAGTCTTATATATGTCTGAGAATCTTCTTTTAATATTCCATTACTAGCACATACTAAAATATTTCTCTGCTTTTCCATGTATCTAGCATTAACTTGTTTTATCTTATCAGATACTCCCCTTGCTGTTTTATCCAAATATGAAAGAACATCTATTTTTTCATTAAAATTAATATTAAAAGGATCTATATGCAAGGGATGATTATCTTTTTCATTAGATATAATAAAATCTTTAGCTATATATTTTTTATCGCTTATTATAGAAGCAGCACTTCTAGCTAAATTCATTAAACTATCTTCACTAGTATCATTAGAGTATAAATATATTGTTTTTTTATTAACTATTACTCTTAAACCAACTCCATAATTATTTCCAAGATTCATATCATCTATTTTTGAATCTAAATAACTTATTGAATTTACTCTAGTATCTTCAAAAAATATATCAGCATATTCTCCGCCGTTTTTTAAAGATTCCTCTATCACAGAATGTAAAAAATTTTTATCAAAATTAAAATATTTCATCTGTACCTCTTAAATTTATTAATATTTTATATATTATCACATAAATAAAAATTATTCTATATAATAAACATGCAATAATTAATATTGAAAAATATAATCAATAAAGTATTATAAAATATAATAAAATAAAAAGGATAATATATGCATACAATAAATGTAAAAACTAAAGCAAGATTTGATATAGTTGATATTACAAGAGAAGTTCAAAAATGTATTGATGATGAAAAAATAAATAATGGCATTGCTGTTATATTTGTTCCTCATACAACAGCTGCTGTAGGTATTAATGAAAATGCTGATCCTGATGTTGTTTTTGATATGAAGAATGCTTTTAATAAATTAGTACCTCAGCATGATAATTATGAACATAGTGAAGGAAATTCACAAGCTCATGTATTATCATCTTTAGTGGCACCGAGTTTAACTGTAATAATAGAAAACTCAAAAATAGTATTAGGTACTTGGCAGGATATATATTTCTTTGAATTTGACGGAGCTAGAAATAGAAAAGTATATGTACAGATTATCTCTAAATAAAAAAGAGAGAGAAAATGTATAGCTCTCTCTCTTGTATCAATGGGGTAAACTATTATGTTAAATGTATGGGAATTTAGTTATTATCTATATTTTGTTTATTTTTAATAAAAAATTTTCTTTTTATTAAATTAGCAATTGAACCAATTAGCTCTATGATTATTCACATATTCAACCCTTTTAATATATCCTATATATTATAGTATATAAAAAAAGAAGTAATTGTCAATATACCATATATAAGTATTTTAAATAAAAAAGTTTATATATAAAAAAATAAAAATAATGTATAATATATATAAAATATATATAAGGATATTAATATGTTCAAATCAACAAAAGAAGATTTTGGAAAAAACTCTTATATTTACACATTAGAAAATGATAAAGGATTAAAAATAAAACTAGCAGAAATTGGAGCCAGTATTACTGGAATATTTTTTAAAGATAAAAATGGCAAAGAAATAGAAACTGCATTCGGATCAGATGATATAGAATTTTATACAGATAATTCTAAAAACGGTCATATGGGTGCTACAGTTGGAAGAGTTGCTGGAAGAACTATAGGAGCAAAATTCAAAATAGATGATAATGAATATAATATAACTCCGAATAAATCCCCAGACCATACTCATGGAGGCATAAAAGGGCTTTCATATGTAACATTTAACTCAATTCAGAAAAAAGATAATGAAGTAGTATTCTCATATGTTTCAAAAGACGGAGAAGAAGGATATCCTGGAAATCTTAATTTGATTGTTAAATACGAAATTACAAATGAAAATGAAATAATAATAGATTATATTGCAACTACAGATAAGCCTACCCCTTTAAATATAATGAATCATTCATATTTTAATCTAAATGGCGGAGGTAAAATTAATAATCATGAAATACTCATAGATGCTGACTACTATTTAGCAGATAATGAAAATGGAATAACATCAGGAGAAATATTAAAAACAAAAAATACTCCATATGATTTCACTTCATTAAAAAAAGTTGATGAAATTATAAAAGCTAAAAACGGATGTGATAACTGCTTTATATTCGATGATAATGATATAAACAAAAAAAGAGTGCAAATATTATCAAGAGATACTAATATATGTCTAGAAGTATTTACTACAAAACCATCTGTACTTTTTTATACAGCAAATAGTCTTAATAATTTAAAAGTAAGAAATCAAACATTAAATAAACATGAAGCTTTTTGTTTAGAAACCCAATACTTATCATGCTCATTAAATTATAATCATTTCCCAAGCATTATACTTTATCCAGATAGAGAATATAATCATAGAACTATATATAAATTTAGCTTAATATAAAATTAGGGCTTTATAGAAAATAAAGCCCTAAAAAATATTATTTATTTACTTAAGAAATACATTCCAAATTGAAATCCAATATCAAATGCTGCTAAAGAATCCTGATTGATAGTAAAATCCTTTAATATTCCATTTTTATCTATATTGATAGGAAAATCATAATTAGCATATACACCAAATGAAAGCATAAATTTTCTTTTAAGCTTCACCAAAAAATCTACAGAAGCTTTAACATATGGTATATAATAATTTTCAAATGAATCTTTTATATCTCCAAAATCTAATGAATATTTACTGCTATCATATCCCTTGCCCTCTTTATTATATCTCAAAGAGAAAGGTAATTTTACTCCTCCTCCTATACCAATAGAAAGAAAACCTATATTAATTCTAGGAAATAATCCTAAAGATATACTGCTAAAACTATAATTTTCTAAAACTCTCTCTCCATTTATAGTATATTTTATTTCATATCTATCTTTATTATACCCTATATCAAGTAAGAAGGCACTTGATAATGTATCATCATATCCCCAAAATATTCCTGGCTGAAAAGAAAATGAACTGTCAAAATCTCTGAAATCTGTTGTAAATATTTTGCTTCTGTCTGTAGTTGCACTGCTTGCCCCAAAACGACCTATAAATCCAGCTACAAAATCAGCGGCATAAATAATATTAAATGAAAATAAAATTGATAATAATATAAATAACCTTTTCATATTAACTCCTAATAATAATTTTTATCAAAATCAAGATTAACATAATATCCAAATTGAATTCCTATATCTAATGCACTTAAAGAGTCTTTATTAATGAAAACATCATTCATATAATTATTATTTTGGAAGTATATAGGAAAATCATAATTAGCATATACTCCAATTAACAAATAGTTAAAAATACTAAAATCAATTGAAAGTCTTACATAAGGTATAATAGCACTTTCAAATATATCATTTAAATCTCCAAAAGTAAATCTATAACTTCTGCGATAATCATAAGTATCTACTCTATATATAGCTGATCCAGGAACCTTAATTCCTCCTCCAGCACCTAATGATAAAAATCCAAAATTAAATCTTCCATAACCGCCTACAGAAAAACTATCAAATTGATAATTTTCTGTTGTTCTTTTTCTATTTACAGTATATCTTAAATCATAAGAATCATGATAATAGCCCAAATCAAGCAATAGAGAAAAAGACATATGCGATGATATATCTTTATTTGCACCTATAGAAAAATAAAATCCGCTGTCAAAATCCCTAAAAGCAGATGGAAATACTTTTGATGAATTAGTATTGGCACCGCTTAAACCAAATTGACTGATAAAACCTAATGATAAATTAAGAGCTTTTAAATTAAAAGAAATAATTAAAATAAAAAAAGTTATTAAAAATATTCTGTTTCTCAAATTAAACCCCATTTAATTTTACATATATAAAGTATAGTAAAATATTATACAATGTCAACAAAATAACAAAACAATAAAACATATTATATAAATATAATTATATAAAAACATTAATTGTCTATACCTAATAGAGAGATATATAAATATATTATATATAAAATTACAAATTATAACAATATGAAACACAATTATATAATAATGAAAAAATTTAATAATATCTATATATAGTAAAAATATAGAAAATATTAACCCTGATATATTTGAAATTAAATATATTATATTTTCTATATTATTTACACCAATATCTATTCTAAATAAAAACATATTGAATATAAAATATATCATAAATAAAAAATATAATAAAAATATAAATTTAATATATTGATTATTTAATAGATTATATTTGAAAGTTAATATAATAAAAAAAATCGATAAAACACTTATAAGCAAAGAAAGAGTTCTTGATACACTTATAGATAATTTGGTATTAATCATTTTATTATACAATATATATGAAAAATATATTGAAGATATTATAAATACTGAAAAAACAGATAGAAATAGTTTGAAATTCTTAAAATTATTTCTAATAAAAAAATTAATAGCTCTTTTAATTTCTATTGTATTATTTAAATATAATAATACAAATATGGATGATACTATCAATGAAATTATAAAAAATATTAAAAAGCTCCATATTATAATTTCACTAATCATAGTATAAAAAACTGATAGATTATATAATCTTTTAATATCATATCTAATATAAGACATTCCTACTATAAAAAGTATAATTAAATTTGCTGATATAATATGAACTAAAAGCTTTATAGAAGAATTTAAATCTTTTAATGGATTAATTAATAAATCATAAGGAAGCTTATATAAATAAAATGCCATCAAAAAAATTAGTATAAATGATATTAATATAGATTTAACATCAATTGGATTTAATACAAATAAAAATGAAAATATAAAAAAAGATAATGGAATCAAAAAAGAAAAAAATATTTTTATATAATAAATAAATTTCAGAGAAAGAATATTTTCTAATTCTTCTAAATTGGTATTAGAATTTAATTGAACAATATCAATGTTCATTATATAAGTAATATACATAATAGAGACTATTAATATAAAACTAATACCTATTACTATATTAAAATTTCTAATTATATTTTTATAAGCAGAAGTATTTATATTATTCACTATTAATTATCTACACCCAATATCTTTAACATTTCATTTTCTATCTGCAATATATCTCCATGCTTATCCTGAATAGTTTTTATTTCAGCCCTTCTATTTTCTAGAAGTTTTTCTCTATCTTCTTCATTAAGCTTTTCGCGTTCTTTATAATATGCATCGCTTATTAATCTATCCGCTATTCTTAATGTTTTATCAGATACTATAGCAACATCAGAATCACTTTTAGCCTTATACATATTAAAACTAGCATCAGTTTTTAAAGCTCCTTCAGGAACTCCGTCTGTAATATTGCCTCTCCATAATAATCTAGGTTTAAAAGTATAATTTTTATATTTAAACTCATATACATTTACAACATCATTCTCAGAAAATATATCTTGGGCAGTATTTGCAATTGGATTTATAAGAAGTATTTTATTTTTACCATCTTCAGAATATACTCTTTGAAAATTATTCAATCCCTGCTTACTGCTTCCATTAATAGATTTGCCAATAGTACTTTCCAAATTTAATTCCAAATTATCTTTTAAAAGCAATGTATAAGATGCTTTACCTCCTCTTCCTCCTGAATGCTCATAAGTTCCTCTAAGCATTATATCATCTTTACCATCATTATTTATATC
>CALXXQ010000035.1 GCA_944392715.1 uncultured Brachyspira sp. | reverse complement strand
GTAAATTATCTTTACAATTATAAGTATAGCCTAAATCATATATTTGTCAATATAATTTACATTAAATTTACAAAAAATTTACCTAAAATATACGATTCTCTATATATTGTAACACATATACAACATAGATATTTGTAATACGTCAAAAATACATAGTTATTGTAAAAAATAGTTTACTTTTAATATTAAAAAATTATATAAAATATATTTAAAAACATTGTTAAATCTTTTTTTATTGATATTTTTACAAATAGTATTATAATGCTACTTTAATGACTTAAAAATTATTTATTGGTTTTTATTTATGGATTATATAATATCTACTACTTTGTACCTTTTAAATGGAACCTATACAACTTTATGTTTATACTTTGTAACAGCAATATTTTCTCTGCCATTGTCCATGCTTTTTGCGGCATTGCAATTTAGTGCTCCAAAGTTAGTTAGATATATTTTTGATATATATGCTTGGATATTCAGGGGAACGCCTTTAATACTTCAGCTAATATTTTTTTATTATGGACTTCCTCTTATGACAAATAATATGATAGCCTTTCCAGCTTTTACATCTGCAGCTATAACATTTGTTCTTAATTATTCAGCTTATCTTATGGAAATATTTAGAGCAGGTATTGAAAGTATAGAAAAGGGACAGTATGAGGCAGGTTTTGCACTTAATTTGAATTATAGACAGATTATGACTAGGATAATTCTTCCTCAAGCTGTAAGAAGAGTTCTTCCGCCTTTATCTAATGAAGCTATTAACTTAATAAAAGATACAGCTTTGGTTATAGTTTTAGGAATAGGGGATTTAATGCTTCATGCAAGACAAATACTTACAAGGGATTATAAATTACTTCCATTTTTAATAGCAGCTATTATATATTTATTATTTACTTCAATTCTTGTGTTTGTATTTAGGCAATTGGAGAAAAAGTATGTCATTAGAAACTAATTTAAAAGTTATAAATATAAAAAAACATTATAAAGGAACTCCAGCCATAAATGGAGTATCATTCACAGTTAATAAAGGAGATATACTTTCTATTATAGGACCTTCAGGTGCTGGAAAAAGCTCTCTTTTAAGAAATATCATACAGATAGAAGAACCAGATTATGGAGAAGTATATATAGATAATGAAGTTTTATTTTGCAGGAAAGAAGGTGAAAAAGCTCTTAACATTACTCATTCTGATTTTATGAAACGTAAAGAAAAGATAGGAATGATATTTCAGCATTTTAATTTATTTCCTCATAAAACAGCATTAGAAAATATTATAGAAGCACCAATTATAGTAAAAAAGCAGAATAAAGATGAGGCTATAGAAGAAGCATTAAAACTACTTGATAGTGTAGGGCTTAAACATAAAAAAGACAGCTATCCTAATGAATTATCAGGCGGACAAAAACAGAGGGTTGCAATTGCAAGGGCTTTGGCTATGAAACCAGAGATACTTCTTTGTGATGAACCTACTTCTGCATTGGATCCTGAACTTATAGGTGAGGTTCTCACAGTGTTAAAAGAGCTTGCTAAAGAAAAAATGACTATGATTGTTGTAAGTCATGAAATAAGTTTTGTTCATGAATTATCTACAAATATAGCTTTTATGGATGGCGGTAAAATTATCGCTATGGATAGCTCTGATAATTTTTTTAATAATCAGAGCAATGAAAGAATCAAAGATTTTCTAAATAAAATTTTTCATAAATAATAAAAAATTTATTATTTATATTCAATTTTTTTTATTATGACCATTTATTAATATTGACATTTTTTTTAATAGTAATACAATATATAGTAGCGTAAGAGTATGTTAGGAGTTCTTTTTATGGACAATTTTTATTTAAAGTACATATTTTTTAAATATAATCTTTTATACTTCCATCACACCACCGCATATTAATAAAATTCTAAAAGTTAATCATCAAATCATAAATAATATACAAATTTTTAAAAAAGGAGAAAATTATGAAACGTACATTAATTTTTTTATTATCAATAGTTTTATTATTTGCTATAAGCTGTAATAATACTAATAATAATGCAGTAGAAAATACTGATTCAAACTCAGCTTCTACTAATGCTGCAGCAGAGGATAATTCATTACAAAAAGTAAAAGATTCTGGAAAACTAGTATTAGGTTTAGATGATACATTTGCTCCAATGGGATTTAGAGATGCTAATGGAGAAGTAGTAGGTTTTGATATAGATTTAGCTAGAGAAGTAGCTATAAGACTTGAAGTTCAATTAGAAATAAAGCCTATAGAATGGTCTAGTTCAATATTAAGTTTAAATAAAGGAGATGTTGATGTTCTTTGGAATGGAGTTACTATTAATGAATCTAGAAAACAGCAGATTAATTTTTCTAAACCTTATTTAAATAACAGACTTGTTATTGTTAAGGCCATTGATGATGAAACAATCAATTCTAAAGATGATTTATTAGGTAAGGTTTTAGGAGTTCAAGTTGGAAGTAATGATGAAGCTTTAACAGCTGATCCTGTAAGTAAAAATGCTAAGGAGATAAGAAGATACGATGTTAATGTTAATGCATTTTTAGATTTACAGGCTAAGAGAATAGATGCTGTTATTATAGATGAAGTTGCAGCTCAGTATTATATATCTGATAAAAAAGCTCCATTTGTTGTTGTAAATAGTACGCCTTTGACAGAGGAGTTATATGGTGTAGGATTTAGAAAATCTGATGTTCAGCTTTTAAATGAAGTTGATAGAATATTAGATGAAATGAAAGCTGATGGAAAAGCTGCTGAAATTTCACAAAAATGGTTTTCAAAAGATATAGTTTTGAAATAATTTAATAAAGCAGGTATTATAATTTACCGAGTATTTTGCTTGATAAATTACAATATAAATTATAATTTAAGGATAAAAAAACTGTGAAAAAAATATTATTTTTATTTATTATTTTTGTCTTAATTGTAAGCTGCGGAGGAAAAGCTGACAATCAAACAGAATCAATATCAAACAATACAAATGAATCTGAACAAATTATATCAGAGGATAATTCATTACAAAGAGTAAAAAATTCTGGAAAATTAGTATTGGGTTTAGATGATACTTTTATGCCAATGGGTTTTAAAAATGCGGATGAAGAGATTGTAGGTTTTGATATAGATTTGGCTAGAGAAGTAGCTTTTAGGATGGGTGTGAAGCTTGAAACAAAATCTATAGATTGGGGAAATTCAACATATATTTTAAATAATGGAGAAGTTGATATTCTTTGGAATGGAGTAAATATCAATGAAGACAGAAAACAATATATGATTTTTTCAAAGCCTTATTTAAATAATATGCTTATTATTGTTAAATATAATAATAATGAAACAATTAATTCTATAGATGATTTAGTTGGAAAGGTTGTAGGGGTTCAATATGGAGGAAACTATAATCAAATAGCAAATAATCCTGTGATGTCTAAGATTAAGGAAGTTCGTCAGTATAATGATAATGTTTCTGCTTTTTTAGATTTACAGTCAGGAAGAGTAGAAGCTGTTGTTGTAGACGATACTTTTGCTGAGTATTATATAAAAGAAAAGAAACTTCCTTTTACAATTGTAAATAAAACTCCTTTTACAGATGGGCTTTACGTTGTTGCGGCAAGAAAATCTGATGTTCAGCTTTTAAATGAAATTGATAGAATATTAGATGAGATGAAAGCGGATGGTACAACTGCTGAAATATCAACTAAATGGTTTGGAAAAGATATAATTTTAAAATAGGTAAAAATACTATTAAACAGAAAGTGCATATATAATTAATATATGCACTTTTTTTATTTTGAATTTATTTATTTATGTATATATCTTTAATATTTTTTAATTTATTTATATTATTTGATATATACACAAAATCACCTTCTAGATATAGTTTTTTTAAATTTTCTAAAGAATAAAAATCATCTGATATTTTTACTTTACATTTACTGCTGAAATAAAATTCTTCTAAATTTATTAATTTTCCTATATATTCATTAATATAATCTATATTGCTTCCTTTTAATGAAAGCACTTTCAAATTGCATAACTTTGATATAGTTTTTGGAATTTCCTTTAAATTATTATTATTCAAATAAAGTTTTTTTAAATTTTTTAATTTTATAATTTCTTTTGGTATTTCAGTTATATTATTATTTGATAAATCTAATTCTTCTAATTTTGATAAATTAAATATCTCATCTGGTATGCTATTTAAATAATATCCTGATAAATTAATAACTTTTAATTTTTTTAAATTATGTATTTCTTTTGGAAAGGATTTAAATAGATTATTAGATATATCTATTTCTTCAAGGTTTTGTAAATTTCCTATTTTTTTAGGCAATTTTTTTATTTTATTAAAACTAATATCAATATATTTTAAATATATTAAATCACATATGCTTTCAGGTATTTGTTCTATATTATTATTGCATATATCCAAAACTTCAAGATTTTTTAATATACTAATTTCTTTAGGTAAATAATTTATTTTTAAAGAGCTTAAATCCAATTTTTTTATAGTTAGCATTTTTGCATTATTATAATAAGCATATTTATCTATATTATTTTTTCTAAAGAAATCTTGTATATTATTTAATTCACTTCTTTTTTTATCAGATGAATTTTTCATTCTATCAACTCTCCTTTTAATTATATTATTAATTATAGGAGAGTTTCATGACAGATTTTGTCATCAATTTTTTGAATAAATACTATCTAATATATACTTCAATTTCATAGATTCAATTTGTCCAGGAGCAGATGAACGTTTTGCCGATGCAAATGTTAATACAGAACCGAATATTCTGCTTATAATTCCAATATCTCCCATAGATATTGCTATCACAGGAAAGTTTTTAATTTCGCTTGAAGCATCTAATAAAGTGATAACATCTTTTTTATTTTTAGGCATATAAGCTACTTTTGCTATATCGCATTTTAATCTTATCATTTTTTTTATTCTTGAAATTATTTCTTTTTTTGAAGGCGTCTTATTAAAATCATGATTTGATATTATAGTTTTTATATTATTAGAATTAGATAATTTTATTAAAGTTTTTATATCTGTTTCTTTTAATGTTAATAATTCCAAATCTATTAATTCAAAGCATTTATTTTTTATTATATTGGCATATAAATCTATTATACTTTTATATAAATTGTATTTAATATTTCCTCCTTCTTTTATACTTCTTAAAGTGAATAGTATAGGTTTTACAGATGCTTTTTTTATTTCTTTTGAAAATGCTATTATATCATCAAAATTATCATTATATTTTGATATATCATCTATAAAAAAATCTGCTCTCCATTCTATGATATCAACTGGAAGCTTATTTATTTCTTTTATATATTTGATTATATCTTTTTCATTTTTTTCAACTACAGGTATGCATATCTTTGGAATTCCATCGCCCAATTTAATATTTTTTATTTTCACTATATTTTCCATTAATCATTTCCTCCGCATACTTTATAATACTTTTAAAATATAGTAGTTTTTATATGTTCTATAGGCATTTTTTCATTAGTCCAAAGTTCAAAAGCCAAAGCACCTTGATATAATAACATTCCCATTCCATTTATTATTTTGCATCCTTCACTTTCTGCTATTTGAAGAAGTTTTGTTTTTGGAGGATTGTATATGCAGTCGCTTACTACTAAATCTTTTCTGAAAAAAGTTTTATCTTCTATTAATGAATTATCATCTTTCATACCTACACTTGTGGCATTAATCAATATATTGCTGTTTTCTATTTTTGTTTTTAGAATTTTTTTATCTTCTAAAGAGTATAATGTTATATTGCAATTAGTTTTATTTGCTATATTTTCTATAACTTTTTCTTGTTCATCCCAATTAGAGTCTCTTTTAAATACATATATTTCTTTTACTCCATATAATGCTGCCTGAGATATTATAGCAATAGAAGCTCCGCCTGTACCTAATATTGTAATATTTTTATCTTTTATAAATACATTTTCTTCTTCTAATGATTTTATAAAACCCTCTCCATCTGTACTATATCCTGTGAGAATTCCATTATCATTAACTATTGTATTAACACTTTGAGAAAGCTCTGCTGCTTCAGATATTTTATCTAAATATTTTATTACCTCTTTTTTATTAGGCATTGATAGATTAACACCTCCCATATTTAAAGTTTTTATTGAATTTACAGCATCTTTCAAATTATTTTTATCAACTTCAAAAGCTAAATAAGCATAATTTAAATTTAGTTTATTAAAAGCTGCATTATGCATAATAGGTGATATGCTATGCTGTGATGGAGATGCGAATAGTGCTATTAGTGTAGTTTTTGCATTTATTGTCATATTTATAACCTTATTATTTTAATGAATATTTTTATATAATATTATAATTTTTATTATTGTCAAATATAGTTTCATAATTAAAAAATAGCATATAATTACTTGATATTTTAGCAAAAGTTATTATAATTAACATAATAAAAATAGAAAAAAATATTTTTAATATATATATTTAAGGAGAATCGATACATGGATAAAAAAATCATTAAAACACACAAAGCTCCGCAAGCTATAGGACCTTATTCTCAAGCAGTAAAAAGCGGAAATTTCATTTTTGCATCAGGTCAAATTCCTTTAGATCCAGTAAGCGGAGAAATGGTAGAAAATGATGTAAAAAAACAAACAGAAAGAGTTATGGAAAATATTAAAGGTCTTTTAGAGTCAGAAAATTTAACTATGGCTAATATTATTAAAACTACTTGTTTCTTAACAGATATGGGTAATTTTGCTGCTTTTAACGAAGTATATGCAACTTATTTCCCAGAAAATCCACCTGCAAGAAGTACTGTTGCTATTAAAGCTTTACCTAAAGATGCTTTGGTAGAAGTTGAAATAATTGCTGTTATAAGCTAATTATATTATTAATAATAACCATGAGTATATATATTCATGGTTATTTTTTCATTAAAGCTTTTCTTTATTATATTTTACTTATCTTTTTTATCATTTACAAATTAAATCTATTAAGAGGAAATCATGAGAAATTATATATCATATTTTATAAAGGGAATGGCTATAGGAATTGCTAATGCCATACCTGGAGTATCAGGCGGAACTATAGCTTTTGTACTTGGAATATATGAAAGACTTACTTATGCTATATCAATTTTACCTAATGCTTTGATAAAATTAAAATGGGAAGAAATTAAAGAAAGTTTAAAAGTACTTATTCCTGTTTTTTTAGGAGCTGCTATTTCTATAGTATTATTTTTAAAACTTATAAATTATACATTTACTTATTATCCTGTACCAACTAGAATATTTTTTGTAGGTTTAATATTGGGTTCTTTCCCATTTATAACTAAAACAGTGGAAGAATTTAATTTTAAAGTTTTTATAGCATTTTTTATCGGTGCTTTTATCATGGCTATATTTGTATATTTTGATATCAATAAACCTATAGGATCAACTACTTATACAGGAAGTTTTTCAATAATTTATGGTGTTAAATTATTTTTATGCGGTATAGCTGCAGCTGTTGCTATGGTAATACCAGGAATATCAGGTTCTTTATTATTATTAATACTTGGAGAATATGAAAATATATCTTATTTTATATCTTCATTTATTGATACCTTTAATTTCAGCCTTCTAATTCCTTTAATATTTTTAGGTTTTGGGGTTGTTATAGGAATATTTGGAATATCAAAACTTGTAACTATATTGCTTCAGAAGTATAAATCTACTTTATTTGGATTTGTACTTGGTATTATAATAGTGTCATTTTTGAGTTTATGGCCTAATATTACAGCTTTAAGTTTACCTATGCTTGCATCTACAGTTATATCAATGTGTGTAGGCTTTTTGGTTGCTATAGCTATGGAAAAAATATAATTATATTAACTATATAAGATAAAAAAGCTGGGAGATTTCATTTTCCAGCTTTTTTTATTTTAAAATTCTGTGTTTTTTAGTTTATTAAATTTTATATATTTCATTTCCGAGAATTTTAGCAGTGTATAAAGGAATAATTAACATGAAAAAAATAGCAAACAAAAAAAATGGTATTTATTTAATATTTGCATTCATAAGCATAATATTTTTTTATATATCAATCAATACTTTATATACTCAAACTTCAACTAATTACTACTATGATGAAAATTTAATAAATAATCTTCCTAATGCAGAGAGATTTGTAACTAAAATAAATGTTAAACCTTCAGATACTAATAATAATATACTATTAATACAATGGGAAGGAATAAATGATAATAAATTAGTATATTATATATATAGAAGTACAAAACCTATAATAGGAAAATCATCTTTTATTGATTCTACTATAGTTGATTATATAAAAGCTACTAATGATTCTAGAATATATACAGTATATGATATGCCTGTAATTAGCTCTACATACTATTATGCAGTAGTTTCATATATAGATGATTTAAGTTTTTATAATGCTAAGGAAAATACAGATACTTTTTCTATATCATTTAATGGAATAAATAATAGCAGTAGTTTAACTAATTTAAATGCAAATAATTTATCTAACTCAAATACAATAATAAATAGTAATTTTAACTCGCAAAATAATTTAAAATATGTGACTAATTTTGTAACAGTTACAAATACAATTACATTGACTAATACATATACATTTACAAATTCATTAGTAACTAATAATATAAAAAATAGTAATTCATCATCATTAAATAACAATGGAAGTATTTCTTCTGGCAATAATAATGATTTTAATAATTATAGAAGCCAATATAATAGAGCATTGGCAGAGTTTAAAAGGGGAAATTATTCTCAAGCTGCATCTATATTGGAACCTGTATCAAGAAGAAATGTTAATAGAACTTTATATTATGAGATTAATATGCTTCTTGGAAAATGCTATAAGTATTTGAGACAAAAGAAAAATTCATTAGATGCTTTTAATCGCATAAAATCCTATAATACACAAGAAGTTAATTTTTGGATTAATCAGGTATTAAGCGATTTATAATTGGAGTTATAGATATTTATGAAGACTTATGCAGCCGTTTTGGCATCCGTTATAACTATAGTAGCAATATTAGGCGGTGTATTTATCACTAAGATATCAGCTTTATCATCTCCTGAAAGATATTTTCAAAAGGGAAAGAGAAGCTATGAGATAGAAAATTACCAAGAGGCTATTAATAATTTAAATGAATATTTATCTATAGACAGCAGATCCAGACCTATTAATAATATAGCAGAATCATATTTTATAGTTGCAGATTCTCTAAAAAGATTAAAAAAATATTCTTTGGCTAAAGAGAGATTAGCTAATATTATTGATAATACAAATTTCTCAGCATATTCTACAAATGCCATTTTAGCCTATGCAGATATATCAAGATTGGAAAATCATGCAGATCCATATATAATATCAAAATTACAGGAAAATTTAAAAGCATCAGATTCAAATCTAGCTTCAAAAATAAATATACAATACGGCTATCAATTATTTCTCCAGAAAAAATACGGAGAAGCATTAAGTTATTTTTTAAGATATGACGGAGAATTAGCAGTTCTTGGAAGAGCGAGAGTTTATTTTAATATGAATGAGTTTGACAGAGCTTTTGAAACCTATGAGGATTTTTTAAGATATAATAAAGCAAGTATATATTATGATGAAGTTGTAAGAACATATTTAATACAAGTACCAGCTATGGCTCATAAAACTTTTGTAGAAACTAATTATACAAAATCAAGAATGTACTATACAAAAATAGCAGAATTATTCCCTAGAACTGAATATGCAGAAAATGCTTTATTTAGAATAGGTCAGTCATATTATAATGAGAAGAATTATAATAAAGCATTAGATTATTATAATAGAGTAAGACTTAATAATGTTTATACTTTAGATGCTGAGGCTTTGCTTTATATTGGTTTATCATATTTCAAAGTTGGAAGATATAATGATTCATATAAGACTTTAGATACATTTATATCAGAGTATCCTTCTAATCCTAATGTTTCAAGGGCAAGGGAATATATGCAGGCCTTACAGGAAACTTTACTGGCTATTAATTAGAGCAGTATTTTAAATAATATAATATATTAAAGTGAGTTTATCACTAGCAATAATAAAAATTATTTTATTGATAGGGTAGCCCAAAAGGTAGGTATATTATATTCATGAAGTATGCCGTATCCGTTTGTATCTTCATAAATATCTGCTAGTCTAAAACCTGCTTTTAATTGTCCTCTTACTTGTTCTTCTATAGTGTGTGAAAATTGAATACCATCATTATTTTGAATTAATTTATTTAATAAGGCTTCATCTTTTAGAGGATTAAAAGGAAGTTTATATTTTATTTCTTTTTCATTTTCTGAATTTTCATCAAATAAATAATTAATTCCATTATCTAATCCAGACATAAGAACGCCTCCATTTTTTAAAACTCTATAGCATTCCTTCCATACATGCATAACATCTTCTATATAGCAGTTTGATACAGGATGAAAAATTATATCAAAGCTTTTATCATCAAATGGAAATGTTTTTGTCATATCAGCTTTTACTAAATTTATATTATAATTTTCTCTTTTAGATACTAATAAATCACTGTCTATTTGTTTTTGAGAATAATCCATCAAAGTGCATATTGATCCTAGTGCTGCAAAAATAGGCATTTGCTGTCCGCCTCCAGATGCAAGTCCTAAAACATTTTTATCTTTTAAATCAGGATACCATTCTTTTGGAACATATTTTGTAGGAGTTAAAAGCATATTCCATTTACCATTTTTGGCTTCTAAAAAAATTTCATGAGTTATTGGTTTTCCCCATTGCCAGCCTTCTTCTGACCATTTATCTATAGTTTCAGAATTGATTTTAGTATAATCCATTTATTATCCGATATATTATGATTAATCTTTTGGAATAGTTTTTTCTTTATTTTTTTTAGTTGTCATTTTTTCAAATAAAACTAATGTCCAAAATCTTATATAATCAAAATATAAAAATACTCTTAATATATTTTTTTTGGTGTAAAATGATTCGTCTTTATTTTTATTTAATATTTCCATACTAGGAGGTTTGATTTTTCCAGCAAAACTATCTAAAGGTCTTTTGAATGGTATACAGAATTTCATATCTAAATTTTGTTTATTATTATTAAACCAGTATAAAGACTTTTTTAATCCCATATGTATTAAAAAAACATCAGGTTCTATCTTTTTAAATCCTATGAAAGCTTTGTCTAATTCTTCTTTATTTTTTGTGTTTTGATAATTACCAAGCATATAAATACCAGGATAAATCTTTTTTATCTTTTCTGAAATGGTGAAAAAATATTTTTCTTCATCTCCAAATAAGAACATAGACATATTTTTAAGTTCTATATAATCTAATATTTTTGAAAATAAAATAAATTCATTAATATAATTTATTTCTTCTTTGTGAATGAATTTATATGCTTTGGCTATAGATGGGTGTGCAGCAATTACTAAAGAAGCATTATTAATTATTTCTTTTAATTTTTTATTATGTCTTATTTTTAATAATTGATGCACATCCAAAGATATTATTAATATATTTTTTCCATATTTAAGGTAATCAAGTATTTCCTCAATATTTACTTTGAAGTCATCTATTCTTATTCCTAAAATGGATTTGTTTTCTATCATAATAAATTATAGCCCTTATATTATTATATAGCTAAAGTTCTGCATAATGCCAAATCTATAGGATCTACTTTAGGCACTTTTTTTACAGCATCAGTTAAAGGAGTATAAGTATATTCTCCTTTCCAAATACCAACCGCTACATTTTTCTTTCCTTCTAATAAAGCTTTAACAGCAATATAACCAAATCTAGCAGCCATTAAACGTTCTCTTGAAGTTGGAGAACCTCCTCTTTGCATGTGTCCTAATATAGTAACACGAGTATCAAAACCTGTTTTACCCTCAATTTGTTTAGCTACTTCCATAGCACCGCCTGATTCATCTCCCTCAGCTACTACTATTATAGAAGATTTTTTACCTCTTTTCTTAGCAATTTGTAATTCTTCTACTATTTTATCCATATCAGTAGTAGTTTCAGGTATCAATATATCCTCAGCACCAGAAGCTATACCCACTTCTAAAGCGATATATCCTGCATGTCTTCCCATAACTTCTACAACAAAGCATCTTCCATGGCTTGTAGCAGTATCTCTTAATTTATCTATAGCATCCATTGCTACATTAACAGCAGTGTCATAACCAATAGTATAGTCAGTACCGAATATATCATTATCAATAGTTCCTGGTATAGCAACTATAGGGAATTCAGGGTGATGATTATAGAAATCTAATGCACCTTTATAAGTTCCGTCTCCGCCTATAACGATTAAAGCATCCATTCCATGATATTTCATATTATCTGCTGCTCTTTTCATACCTTCTTCTGTTTGGAATTCAGGCGATCTTGCAGAAAATAATATAGTACCTCCATGATTGATAATTCCTCCAACACTTCCAGGTGTCATTGGATATACATTATTGTACATAAGTCCTTGATAACCCTCTTTTATTCCCATAACTTCCAAACCATTTGCTATCGCTGTCCTAACAACACTTCTTATGGCAGGGTTCATTCCAGAAGCATCTCCTCCGCTTGTTAATACACCGATTTTTTTGATATCAGACATATTAAAATAACTCCTTTATTTTTATAATATTAAAAAAATATATTATTGGATTTTTTTTATTATATTATATAATACTCTATATTATATAATAATAATAAAAGAATTGATATATATAAATATAAAAAAATATGCTAGAAAATAAAGAATATACGGAAATTATTAATATAATAGAAAATCAAAGATGGGATAAACTCAAATATTTGCTTGGTGAAATGCATGCTGCTGAGGTAGTAGATATTATAAGAATACTAGATAATGATAGAAATAAAAGCATAGTTTTTAGATTATTATCTAGGGAGATGTCTGCTTATGTATTTTCTGAACTTGATGCAGAAGAACAGGAAAAAATAATAACCTCTATGAATGATAATGAGCTTAAAGAGCTTATACATGAAATGAGCCCTGATGACAGAACATCGCTTTTTGAAGAGATACCTGCTGATATTACAAAAAAGATTTTCTCTTTAATGGGAGAAAAAGATTTAAATATCACAAGACAGCTTTTAGGATATCCAGAAGACAGTATAGGTCGTATAATGACTCCTGAATATATAGATGTAGAGCCTGATTATACTGTTAAGCAAACTTTAGAATATATTAGAAAATATGGTAAAGATTCTGAAACTTTCGAGGTTATATATGTTGTAAATCAAGAGGGTACTTTAATAGGATATATTTTATTAAAAGATTTATTATTTGCAAATCAAGATGATAAAATAGAAACTCTTATGCATACGGATATCATATATTTATCAGTATATTCGGATCAAGAAGAAGCGGTTAGGGTAGGAAGAAAATATGATTTGCTTTATATACCTGTAGTTGATTCAAAAAATGCTTTAATTGGTATTGTTACAATAGATGATATATTTGATATTGCAGAAGAAGAAGATACCGAGGATTTTCATAAATTGGGAGCTATAAGCGTTGATGATGACTTTGACGGAAATATAAAACAGGCTAATCCTTTTATACTTTATAAAAGAAGAATATCATGGCTTTTTATATTAGTATTTGTAAATATTGTATCTGGTTATGTTATAGGTATATTTGAAGAGACTATAAGTCAATATGTTTCTTTGATATTCTTTTTACCTTTATTAATAGATAGTGCAGGAAATGCAGGGGCTCAGTCATCCACTCTTATAATAAGAAGTTTATCGGTAGGCGATGTAAAGAAAAGTGATTGGCTTTTTATGCTTGGTAAAGAGATACTAGTTTCTGCTATATTGGGTATTACTATGAGTATAGCAGTTTCATTGATTGCCATTTTTAGGGGCGGTTTAATGATTGCATTAGTTGTATCATTGGCTATGATATTGGTTGTTGTTATAGGAAGTTTAATAGGTTTATGCCTTCCGTTTTTATTTGTGAAGTTTAAAAAAGATCCTACAACAAGCAGTGTTCCTTTAGTAACTTCTATATGCGATATTAGCGGAACTGCAATATATTTAATATTGGCTACTATTATACTTAGCAGATTTACTAATTAAATAAATAAGCTAAATAATGATCTTTTTTGATATAATCTTTGATATTCTTATAATCAATAAATATTTTTTCATATCCTTTTTCTTTCATTATTATAATAAATGAATCTGTTGTTCCAAAAATTAAATTATCTATATTAGAATAAAAATCACTAGTGGTATTGTATTCTTTTAGTAATTTTTCAGCATCATTTACTAAATCTTTTAAATAGGGAGTAACTAATTTTTGGCTATTCAAATCATAAATAAGAAAAACATTATTTATTGTAATTTCTTTACTATTTCCTGTTTTAGTAAGTCTTTTATAAATACAAATAGTTTTTTCATCAAAATATAATATATTAAAAGCATATAAATCTTTAATTTTAATAAAATATTTTTTTAATTCATAAACAGAAACTTTTTTTAAAAATGAATTAATTTCCTCTGAAAGTTCATTTTCTTTTTTATACTGAAAATCTTTTGAAAAAATGGATTCACCGTTAATATCAGAATTTATTTTTTCTTTATTATCTATAAATGCATAATAAAAATTGAATAAATAATTAAGAATTATGCTTAATTTTCTATAGTTTTTTAAATATCCAAATTTGTATATATTAAAATTTTTTATATTTATTTTAGGTTCATTTATTAATTCAAAAACTCCTTCTATTTTTTTGGAATTAATATCCATAACATATTTTGCAATATTATTATTTTTGAAATTGATTTCTGCAATATTTTTTATATTAGAGATTCTAAACTCTTCTTTGTTATCATAATCAAAAACTTCTATTTTACTGCTGTTTCCTCTAATTTCATAAATACCAAATAAATCTGAATTATTTATAAAGATTTTTCCTCTATACAAATAATGTGTGCCTTCATCAATATTTTCAAATTTATTGCAGTAAATGTATATATTATTAATCTTATCTTTAAGTACGGTAAAAGTTATATCCTTTATTTCAAAATAAGGACGATATTTATTTTTCATTAAGATTTTAAAAATAATAACCAAAATAATAATAGAAATAATCAAAACAAAATATTCATTATAGAGAATACTATATAATAATTCTTTCATAGTTTTTATTTAACTCCAAAAATTATAATTTAATAGTTAATTAATACAAATAGTAAAAATTAAAAAACTAAAATTTTTAAAAATCAATTAAATAAATAAGCCAAATAATGCTCTTTATTTATATAGTCTTTTATATTCTTATTATCAATAAATATTTTTCCGTAACCTTTTTCCTTCATTACTATAATAAATGAATCAGTTACACCAAAAATTAAACTATTTATATTAGAATAAAAATCTTTAGGGGCATTATATTTTTTTAATAATGCTTCAGGATCATTTACCAAGTCTTTAAGATAAGGGCTTATTAATTTTTGGCTTTCCAACTCAAATGTCATAAATATATTATCTATTTTAGAAAGTTTTAGATCTTCTAACTTTGAAACTCTTTTATATAAAGATATTGTTTTATCATCATAGTATAATATATTAAAACTTTTAAACTCTTTAAGTTTATTATAATAATCAGCATAATTATCAATATAATTTAATATACTCTCATCCATTAATGATTTCCAATGTCTGTTTTTAGACTCTTTTACATAAGATGCAACTATATCTTTATTTTCATTTATTTTATCTTTCAAAAACTCCTCTGAAAATTCTCCAACTCCATTAATAGAAGAATTTATTTTTTCTTTTCCATTTATAAAGAGATAATCAAAATTAAATACATTGAGAGAGAATATTCTCTCAGAACTGAATAAAATACTTTTATCATTATACAAACCCAATATGTCTGTATTATGCAGTCTTATTATTTCTGCTTCATCTTCTCTTATGATTTCAAAAGTTCCCTCTATTTTTACAGGCTCTCTTAAAGTTTTTTTAATATTATCGCCAACATAGTCAGCAATACTGTCATAAGGCTTAAACTCAATAACATACTCGATTTGTGATTTTGATGTATCATCTAATTTCATTTTGAATTTTATTTCAGCAAAAGTTTCATCATCATATCTAGAAGATCTACTACCCTCTGATGAGTGTTTATTAATTAAAATTGGATTATCTTTATCGTAATAATTGTCAACTCCTATTCTTTCAGATGAAAAGTAAACATCATTTATAATAAAGCCATTATCATTATTTATATATACTCTTCCTAAATATGGAAACACATTATCTTTAGGCAAGTATAAATCATTATAATTATCATTTTTTTTGTGTTCATAGACATAAACATATATATTGTTAACTTTATCTTTAAGCATGAAAAAATTATTTTTATAAAATCTTACAGGATTTTTCTTAGCCTTATTTTTAGGTATATTAAGAATTATTATAACAGCAGCTACTAAAATCACTACTGCTAACAAAATTATTATATCCTTATCCATAAATTTAGTTATTAAATTTTTCATTGTTTTCATGTTCTCCTTATTGTTTCTTATATATAATAACATCCTGATGGCTTCGGCTAACTTATTAATTATTATGTTCGACTTTTATTGCTGTTAATAATAAATT
>CALXXQ010000034.1 GCA_944392715.1 uncultured Brachyspira sp. | reverse complement strand
CTCGCTTATTACTTTAGCTGCAGATGGAACATCTTCCTTAGCAAATACTACTGCTGTAGGATTGATGAACATCTCATCTTTTACCTCTCTGCCTAACTCTTTTAAAGCAATATCAACTAAAGAGTTTTTACATATTTTCATTGAAGAAGAAGTCTTTGCTAATTCACGTCTTAAATCTGTAAGCTGTGCTACTGTTGTACCTCTATAATCAAAGAATACTAAACCTGCACATGCTCCCATAGTTTCTTTAAGCAATGATACTGTTTCAATGTTTTTCTTATTAGGCATAATACCACCTCTATTATATTAAACTATTTTGATAATACTATTCATATAATGGGATCACAAAATATGACTTCGCTTAAACAAAATAAGTTTATTGCTGAATTAATTACATTTTGATTCTTTTATGATCTATCTTTATACCAACACCCATTGTAGATGTTACACCTATTGCTTTGATGTATTCACCTTTTAAATCAGTAGGTTTCTTTCTTAAAATTTCATCATAGAATGTTTTGAAATTCTCATTTAATTTACTAACATCCATTGAAGCTTTTCCAATACCCATTCTTACTATACCATTTTTATCAGCTCTGTACTCCATTCTTCCAGCTTTAAAGCTTTTTACAGCCTGAGCTATATCAAGAGTAACAGTTCCTGTTTTAGGGTTAGGCATAAGTCCTTTTCTACCAAGAATCTGTCCTAATTTACCTACTTCTTTCATCAAATCTGGTGTAGAAATAGCAACATCGAAGTCAGTATATCCGCCTTTAATTTTATCGATTAAATCTTCAAAACCAACTTCTAAAGCACCAGCATTTTTTGCCTCATCAGCTTTTTCACCTTGAGCAAATACTACTACTCTTTTCTCTTTACCGAATGCATTTGGAAATGATAAAGTATCTCTTATTGAGTGTTTTGGTAATATATTAAGGTTTATAGTAACCTCAATAGTTTCATCAAATTTACAGGTAGCGTTTTTCTTAGCTAAATCAATAGCCTCTTCTACAGAATAGAGTTTTAATTTCTCTACTTGCTTTCTTATAGCGTCGTAACGTTTGCCACCTATTTTTTTCTCTTTTGTAGCCATAATTATTTTCTTCCTTTTTCTTTCAAACGTTTACTCCCATTTATTATTTAATCAAATAAATGGTATGCTTATTATTATTTATTATTCTACTTTAATACCCATAGCACGAGCTGTACCCGCAACTATTTTCTTTGCTGCTTCTATATCATTAGCTGACATATAAGCCATTTTTTCCTGAGCTATTTCTTCAAGCTGCTTTTGATTGATTGTAGCAACTTTTTCTTTGTTAGGAGCTCCAGAACCTTTTTCTATACCTAACTTTTTCTTGATTAATGTAGAAGTAGATGTACCTTTAGTAACAAATGTATAAGTTTTATCTTCATACACTGTTATATAAGTGTTTAATAGCTGACCTTTCATTTTAGAAGTTTTAGCATTAAAATCTTTAACGAAAGCGGCTATTTGTATCTGCTTCTGTCCCAATGCAGGTCCTAATGGTGGAGCAGGTGTTGCCTCTCCGCCTGGTATGCGAACCTTTACAATACCAACTACTTTCTTAGCCATTTTACTACCTCTTGATTTATTTATTTTTAATTTATTATCTTAAATTATAACTTTTTAACCTTGCTGAATTCCAATTCTGTAGGAGTACTTCTTCCGAATATTTCTATTTTTACTGTTACTTTACCCTTATCAGAATTGATATTTTCTATGATACCATTAAGTCCATTGAAAGGTCCGTCTATTACCTGAACCTTTTCCCCTATATCAAATTCCATACCTATGATTTCATTAATACCAGTTTTGGATTTCTCTTCTCTATCTGAGAATATACGCTCAACATCAGCTTCGCTTAAAGGAGTAGGAATGATATTACCTTCTTCTTTAGTTGTAGCATGACTTCCTATGAAGCCTGCAACACCAGGTGTTCTTCTTACCATAGACTGTGTAGCATCATTCATTACCATTTTTACTAAAACATAACCTGGATAAAAGAATTCTTCTTTAGATACTTTTTTACCATTTTTAGTAGAAGTTACTGTTTCTGAGGGTATATATATATCGACTATCAAGTCTGTCATTCCATTTTCTTTAGCTCTTTTCTCTATACGTTCACGTACTTTATTCTCATAACCGTGCTGAGTATGAACTATATACCATTTATAATCTTTTATATCAGATATTTCTTCAGACATGTCTTATCACCTATTATATCTATTTTTTCTCATATAACGAATAGCAAAATATACAACGAACAGCAATACTATAGCAAGCAATAAAACTAATGTAATCTTAGAAGATATTAAGCTACCCAAAATAGAACCGTCAAGTAAAGCCCTTGTCAAAAAAGTTACCACATAATCAGCAGCACCTAAAAAAGCTGAAGCAAAAATAAGCAAAACTATAACTACAACTGTCTGATTTATAACATCCTGACGAGTAGGCCAAACACTTCTTTCAAAAAGCTCTTTTTTTATCTCTTTAAAAGAATCAATTATACTATTTTTCTTTTTATCCGCCATAAAACTTACCCTAAATTATATTATCATATACAGAAAAAACAATCAGGTCAGACAGGAGTCGAACCTGCAACACCCGGTTTTGGAGACCGGTGCTCTACCAATTGAACTACTGACCCAAAAAATTTATAAATATTCTATTATAGAATTATTTATCTTGATACTTTTAATTCCTTATGAATTGTATGTTTTTTATCATGAGGGCAATATTTTTTTAATTCTAATTTTTCTGGAACATTTTGTTTGTTTTTAGTTGTTATATAATTTTTTCTTTTGCATTCTGTGCATTGAAGATGGATTTGTTCGGTTTTTAATTTAGCACCTGCCATTTTTTGCTCCTTAAATGTATCATCTTAAACAAATTTCAGATAACCTATAATTTACAAGGTATGCTATTATATACCTAAATAAATTTTATGTCAAGAAAAAAAATTACAATAAAATATATAATATTTTCATAGACTTTATAACCTTTTACTATTGAAAAACAATAAATTAATATATATAATCTATACTAAAATTTTTAAAAATCAATAGAAATGGATTAAAAATGAAGCTCATTAAACAATTTGCAATAATATTTTCCATATATTCAGTATCAGATATTTTCAGCAGAATATTAAAATTACCTATTCCTGGAAATGTTATAGGAATGATGCTTATGTTTTTGCTTCTGCTTACTGGAATAATAAAAGAAAATAATATAGATGAAGCAGGAAATATACTTATAACTAATATGTCATTATTATTTGTTCCAGGAACTTTAGCTATAATAGATGAATATAAATATGTGAAAGATGAAATTGTGCCTTTTATCATAATATGTCTGTTTATGGGAGTAATTATTATGATAACTACAGGATTATCGGCACAGTTTTTAGAAAAAATATTTTCAAAATTAAGGAAATAGCATATTTAATTAAATCAGATTAATTTTAAGTATTAAATTAGAAAAACATATAAATAAAAGTCAATCTGCAAAGCAATAAAATTACTTAAGATTATTTGAATTGGAAAACATAATAAAGGACTCAATATATGAAAGAATTATTCATACAAAACCCTATAATACCAATAGTAATAACTTTAATAGCATACATAATATCATACACAATATATATAAAAACTAAATTACCTATTTTAACGCCATTAGTAACAAGTGTAATATTAGTAGGTTTTTCTTTATATTTTATGCATGTTCCTTATAGCGTTTATAATGAAAGCGGAGGAAAATTTATAAATGCATTAGTAGGACCTGCAACTGTTGTATTGGCTCTTCCAATATATAGAAATCTCCCTATATTAAAAGCTAATTTAGCTGTTATACTCATAAGCATAGCTATAGGAAGCTCAATAGGTATAATAGGGATATTTATATCAGCTAAATTAATGGGAATATCTGAAGCTTTATTCCCTTCTTTGCTTACGAAATCAGTTACAACTGCAATAGCCGTTGATATAACAGCAAATATGGGAGGAATTAAATCTATTACTGTTTTATCTGTTATAGTATCTGGTGTTGCAGGAGCGATTACTGCACCTTATATATGTAAATTATGCAAAATAAAATCACCATTAGCTATAGGACTTGCAATAGGAACCTCTTCACATGCTGTAGGAACTAGTAAGGCTATAGAATTAGGTGAAACTGAAGGAGCAATGTCTGGACTTGCAATAGGTATAGCAGGTGCTTTAACAGTTGTTCTTCTTCCTATACTATATAAATTGCTGTTAATAATATGGAATTAATTATCTTATTCTTGATTCCATTATATTTATAATTTCATTATTATTAAAATATACACTGAATATATTTTCATCATCTCCGCAGTCTACTTTGGACTCTATGCTTCCGTCTTCATTAATTTTTATTAAAATTTTATATATTTCTAAATTTTCATACCAATTATCATCTACATCTATGAACATAAAGTCGCCATATGCTTTTTTTAATTGTTCTTTGGAATCTGATAACACAGTAACATGCTCTTTTAAATTATTAATAATATCTTCAACTTTCCAAGACTTATGAATACCTATATCAAATAAGCTTTCCAATTTTTTACCAAAAACCTGCATAGGTTTAAATACTTTATATAATTCCCAATCATCTTCGCTTATATTAGCATCTTCTACATCTACTAAATCTTCTACACTTATCATAATAATTCTCCGTAATTACCTAGTTAATTTTCTTATTTATAATATACAATGAAGGCAATGTAATTCCAGCAAATAATATTATACTATAAAAAATACCTTCTATATCAATATCATATTTTATACTGTAAATCATTTCTGATTCTTTTCTAAAAGGAGTTGGTTTACTGTCTCCATCAGGACCTTTACATTCCTGTTCAGAAAATAATACTAATAACATAAATGAAAGTATAAATAAATATTTTTTCATAAAATTAATCTCTTTTTTGCTATACTATATAATTTTTAGTATATTAAAAAAAATTAATAAGTCAATATAATAGAATTTAAAAAATATAAATGCTCCATCAAATAACAATATTAAACATTATAATTACAGTTATTTTCAATAAAATCATTAGCACTATCTCTGTCTTTTTTATCATAATCCTTAAGAGGTATTTTATTTCTTATAGCAGCATATATTGTAGGAACTATTACCAAAGTAAATAATGTAGAAACTATAAGACCTCCAAGTAATGCTGTAGCAAGAGGCTTATACATTTCATTTCCGCTTCCTATACCTAAAGCCATAGGAAATATTCCAAGTATGGTTGTAAGAGTAGTCATAAGTACGGGTCTTAATCTTCTTTTTCCAGCAATTAATGCAGACTCATTTCCATTTATGTGTTTTTCATGCATAAGCTGATTCATATAATCTATTAATACTATACCATTATTAACTACTATACCAATTAACACTATACATCCTATAGCACTATAAGCACTTAATGTTGTATTAGTAATAAGCAATGCAAGCAGAGAACCCGCAAAACCAAATGGAATTGCAAATGCTATTACAAAAGGAGCTATTAAAGATTCAAATTGACTAGCCATTATAGCATAAACCAAAACTAAAGCTAAAATCAAAGTCTGAATTAATTGTCCGAAAGCTTCATTCATCTCTTCAAAATCTCCGCCATAATTTACAGATAATCCATTTGGTATGAACACATCTTTATTTATATTGTTTTTTATTTCTGCTACTATTTCATTTAAAGGTCTTCCATAAGTATTAGCTATAACAACAGTAAACCTTTTTCTATCTTTTCTCTCTATTCTATTAGGACCATAGCTTTTTACTATATCAGCTATTGAGGATAATGGTATTAATACCCCTTTAATAGGTATGCTTATTTTCTCAACATCTTCTATTGTAACTTTATCTATATTTTCTAATTGCACATTAACATCTATATCTGTAAAATCTGAATTAGCTGGGGTTATAGTAGTGGCAGTTCTTCCTGCAAAACTAGTATTTATTATCCTAGCAACATCATTAACTTTAAGACCCATTTTTGCAGCTATGTCTCTATTAACATAAACCTGCAATTCTCTATTAGATTCATCAATATCAACCATAGCTCCTTTCACACCCTCTATATTTGATATAACGCTAACTATTCTATTTCCTAGCTCCCTAGCCTGCTCCATATTATCGCCAAGCATCTCTATTCTTACAGCCTCTCCTCCGCTTGCACTTGATCTTGAACCTAATAATCTAACATTAATTCTTGCAGGATAAAGCTGTAATTTTTCTCTTACAGTTTCTATATAATAATTTATATCCCCCATTCTGCCTGAATTTTTAGCTTTAAGCTGAACTCTAATATTGGCACTATTAGCTTCATCTCCCTTTCTTATTCTTGACTGAATTCTATTTAAATCGTTCTTTACCACATCTTTTATATCATTTTCCATTAAACTGACAAATGACTGCGTCTGTTCATATTTTGTACCTATAGGCATAGTAACCTGAATCATAAATTGACCTTCATCTGTCTTTGGAAAACCCTCTTTACCTACAATATTAAGACCCAATATTATAACTGCAAATACTAGTATAATAGAAGGTATCAATACTGTTTTCTTTCTTCTAATAGAAAAAGATAGAAGTTTATAATATAAATTGCTTATATTATCATGTATATATTTATTAGTAAAAGTTTCTAATTTACTTAATAATTTTAATCTTTTATTAGTTACAAGTCTTGCTCCAAACATAGGTACAACCAAAAGCGCCACAAGTAAAGAAGCTATCATAGATATTGTAACTGTAATACATAAATCTCTAAAAATCTGACTAGTCATACCTTCAATATATAAAAAAGGCAAAAATACTGCTATTGTCGTAAAAGTTGAAGCAGAAATTGCAAGAGAAACTTTTGATGTTCCATTAATAGCAGATGAATATTTACCAAATCCATTATTTCTATAATAAAAAATATTTTCAAGCACTACAATAGAATTATCAACCATCATACCAATGCCCAATACAAGACCTGAAAGAGATATTACATTTAAAGTTATTTTCATAAAATACATAAGTGTGAAAGTTACTATTATAGAAAGAGGTATAGATATTGCTATTATTGATACAGTTCTTATATTCCACATATAAAGCATAAGAACTATAATGGCAAAAAGTCCTCCCTGCCAAGCAGCATAAAGCACACCCTCTATAGCTTCATTTATACTGTCAGCTGTATTGAACATTATTTGATATTTTACTCCATCTGGAAAATTATAATCTTCAAGATTCTTTATAACATTTTTAGAAACTTCAACTGTATTGGCTCCTGATTCTTTACTCACAGCTATAGATATGGAATTTTCTCCATTAACTCTTATTATATTAACATCATCATCATACCCTTCATAAACTTCAGCTAAATCCTGTATCTTTACTACAGCTTTATTTTCACCATCAGTTTTTAAAGAAATAGAAGTATTTTTTATATCATCAATACTTGTTATCTCTCCCATAGTCCTTATAGTATATTTATAAAAACCCTGGTCAGCCTGCCCTCCAACTAAATTATTATTATCACGGGAAAGTGCAGAAGCTATTTCATTAATATTAATATTATAAGCTTTTAATCTATTTAAATTAACATCTATTTTGATCTGTGTTTTTAATCCGCCTAAAACTTCAGCCTGTGCTACTCCTTTAGCCTGCTTTATTTGAGGAGCTATTTGATTATCAGCTATATTATATAGTGTAGCCTGATCATCTATTCCATAAACAGCTACCTCCATAAGAGATGTGTCGTCCATATTGAATTTTCTTATTACAGGCTTATCAGCATTATCTGGAAGCGAAGAAGAAACCTGCTCCAATGCCTCTCTTATATCCTCTGTAGCATCTGTTAAATCAGTGCCCCAATTAAATTCTATTAATACATTAGATGAATCTTCTCTTGATGTAGAAGTGATATTTTTTATATTATTTACAGTAGCTACAGCACCCTCAACTACTTTAGTAACCGATTTTTCTATCTCTTCAGGCCCTGCATTTTTATATCTTGTATGTATGCTTATATATGGAACTTGCATATTAGGCATAAAATCTATTGAAAGTCTCGATAAGCTAATAAATCCTAATATTAATACTGATACTATAACCATAAGTATAGTAACAGGCCTTTTTACAATTGTTTCTATTATACTCTTCATAATAAATAACTGTTTTTCTTAAGTATTTAATTCATCATATGAATTATATCATATTAGACGCACAATATGTAAAAAAGTTTTAAAATATATAATCATCATAATACTTTTTAGACAATAAATTATAATTTTTCAATAATGATATTTATCTTGTAAACATTTTTATAAATCTTTCTCTATATTTATATGTTAATAATTTTTTATTATATAATTCTGAAAGTTTTTTAATTTCTGTTTCATCCATACTATCAGTATCTATAGCATATATATAACTATCTTCTTTAAAACCTTTTATCATTATATTAATATAATTATTAAATTTCTTTTCAAAGAATAATTTAAAGAAAATAATAGAACAAGTGAGTATAAGAGAATTCACTATTACATATATAAGTATAAACATATAGTAAGGATATATAAATTCTTTTCCGCTTCCTATAAAGAAAAATCCGTTTCCAATAATAATACTAGCTTCAAAAAGTAAATGTCTGCTCTCAAAATTATCCCAATCAGCTGATTTATATTTAAGTTCATTATCATAGTAAAGAAGAGACATATTATAGCTTTTTGCAAATCCCTCATATTCAAGCTCATCAGTATTTGCATTTTGAGAAAATGCAAGTCCTGCTTCATATATTATTTCATTTTTAGTATCATTATATGAAGTTATTATCTTATCATCAAATACCCAATTTATTATTCCATATAATATTATAAATATGATAGCCATAATAACAGATATAACTATAATAAAATGCGAAGATATTAAAGAATAAAAACTATTCTTATTCTCTATACTAAAAAGATAGAAGAAATATATTATATGTGATATATAAAAAATAAATAATACATGATATCCCCTAGTAAGAAAAGAAGATATAATATTTTCTCTTAAAAATACTCTATTCAAAGAAAAGAAATTAGTTATATAAAAAAGCCCCAAAATAGATAGTATAAAAGGAACAAGATATATAACTAAATAAAAAAAAGTTTCTATTCTAGAATACTTATTTATCTTATAAAAAAATACGCATACAAAGTAAAAAGAACATAAAAATTCTATAAATATTAAAGCTCTCATAATATATGTATGCATATCTAATATCATATAAGCACACATAGATATTATAGTTAAAGATGATACAGCAGATACTATAAAGGTAATATTATATTTACTTAATTTTTCCACTTTATTTCTCCTATTCTTGCTTTATCATAAATAACTCTAATCATCTTATAATCAAGACCCAAAAAAGAAGCATTATTTACCAAATTGAATACAGCACTCGAAAATATAGGCTGAGTATTTTCTATATTTTTATCAGTATAAGGATATGAAGCCATTATTCTTGATAGATTAAAAAGTATTGCTATTAATTTTGATGAAGTTGAAAGCTCATCATTTGTTATAGAATAAGGCAGAACACTTTTTGCTGCTATTGCTATGAATATAGGATTAATATGCTCTAATGTTGATATATTAGATATAGAATGATCTATCATCTCTCTTGCTTTATCAATAAATTCTTTTTGTTCATATTTATATTCATAGTATATTGGAAGAGATGCTATATAGCTTGTATGCATTATATCTCTTAAAACTAAAAGTATAGATACATAATTTATAAGTTCATCATTATTAAGATCAAATTTATCATCATTAATTATTTTATCCTCTTCTCCGTTTCCTTTAACCCAAGATATAGAAAGAACCTGTTTAATTATATCATTTTCAAATATAGTATAAGTATATGATATATAATCTAAAAATGACTCATTATTATTCGATCTTTTTATTAAATTAATAATAGATTCTTTTTGAGTTTCTACTGTGTCATCAGAACCAGGTATATGAGATAAAAAATCAAAGTTTATTTTATTTTCTATATAATCAATAAACTTTTCATAAGCATCATTTCCTACAAGCACTTTTTTATGTCCTAAAAAATAAATTTTCCTCTATATGCCTTTTATATTCGGAAACTTTAAAAAAATCACTAAATATTTTCATTAAAGTGTATTTGAAATATTAATATTATAATGGTTGATTTATTTATATTTTATGGTATTTTATTATAAATAGTTAAATTGGGCTTCTTATATGGATAATGAAAAAAATAATATTAATGATGACTATGAAAATCAATTAAAAATAAAAAAAAGAAGAAGAAAAAAAATAAAAAAACTTCTTAAAAGAAGAAGAAAGCAAAAAAGAATAAATTATATAAATAGTTTGCTATTAATAAAATTTATGTCGAATTTAGACAGCAAACTATTTCTAAAAATATTCAAAGATAACCGAAAAGGTCCTCTGAAAACTTTTATGAAATTTATGAGCAGAATGGGAGACGGTTATATATGGGTATTAATTTATTTGCTTTTTTATATGTTTAGAATAGATTATGCTCCATTATATTTTTCAAGAGCAGTAACAGCTGTATTTATATGTATATTTTTATTTTTATACATAAAAAGTTTCTTTAGCAGAATGCGTCCTTATAAAAAACATTCAAAAATACCTATTATGCATCCGCCTGATAAGCATTCATTTCCATCAGGACATACTATGGTAGCATTTGCCATATCATTTTGTATGGGAAGCTATAGTACATATTCTGCCATGCTTTTTTATCCTATAGCATCTTTAATAGCATTCAGTAGAGTATATGTAGGGCTTCATTATCCATTTGATGTTGTTTTTGGAATAATATTTGGTACTATAATAGGACTTTTATCAAATACAATATTTTTCTATATAACAGGCCTTCCTATAATAGGTCATTTATAATTTTTTATATTTTTTTTATTTTCTTTCTTTAATTTTTTCTTTATCTTATTTGAAGGCATAATATTACGTTTTTCAGAAATAAATATATAGTATCCATTTTTTTCTATTACCTTAACTCCGCCGAAAATAGATGTTAATTTATTTTTATACCAATCCAATCTTTTAGTTACCATTATAAATCTTCCGTTTAAAGCTAATTTATAAAATCCTGCTTCTATAAAATGCTTAGCTACAGAAAAATCAGTATGATATGGAGGATTTGAAAGTATTAAAGAAAAATCTCTATCAATTATATTTATTAAACCATCACTTTGTAAAATATTAATATTTGAAACATCATTTAAAACTGCATTATTTTTTGATACTTTTACTGCTATATCATCTATATCACACATAATTACTTTATCTTCGCCAATTATTTTTGCAGCCAATATACCGACAACACCATAACCGCATCCTAAATCCAAAATTTTACTTTCATTTATAAAATCTATTTCCTCAAGCATAGATAATGTACCCAAATCTATATTTTTAGGCGAAAAGAGTTTATCATCTGTTATGAATTTCAAATCTATATTTTTTATATTAATTTCTATATTAGGCATATAATACACATAAATATTTTTTTGTATTTTATAATCCTTTATATAAATTGTCAATTTTTAATCATTCATATAAATTCAATAAAATATGTTTCCGATAAAATATATATGTTTAAAGTAGATATTACATTAAAAGGAAGAGTTCAAGGCGTAGGATTCAGATACTATGCAAAGCAAGTTGCTGATGAAATGAAAATCGGCGGAAAGGTATGGAATAATTATGACGGCTCTGTTGAGGTAGTAGGATATTTGCAGACAAAAACAGAAATAGATGAATTTATAGAAAAAATAAAAATAGGTCCTCAAATGTCCAGTGTTAAAGAAGTTACTGTTGTGGTTACTCCATCTGATCCTCTTGTAGATGAAGTTTTTGAAATAGCAAACTAGTTTTTTTATTGAACTAAAAGAATAATAATTATGAAAAATATTTTTAAATATGCTTCCATTATAGGATGCACTTTTGCTTCTATTAATTTTGCAGCTAACTATGTAGATTATAAAGTAAAAAATGGTGATACTTTATTCGGCATAGCTTTTGCTCATGATATGACAGCCAATGAATTTTTAAAAGTTAATAATATAAGTGATCCTGATAAATATAATCTCAAAATAGGAGAAACTCTAAAAGTTAAAGAGGCAGGATACAATTTAGTATATGATTCTCAAAATAAAGTTTATGGTCTAAAAGCAGGAGAAGAAAAAAAATCTTATAAGGATTATAAAGTAAAAAATGGTGATACTTTATTTGGTATAGCATTTGCTCATGGAATGACTGCTAATGAATTTCTTGCTATAAATAATATTAAAGATGCAGGAAAATATAATTTAAGAGTAGGAGAAACACTTAAAGTAGCTAATAATGAGCCTGAAAAAAACAATAATGTTTCAAGTAATAATGAAATAAAAAATAATAATAGAAATAATAATAATAATATAGAAAATTATGATAAATACAAAGTTCAAAGCGGAGACACTTTATACGGCATAGCATTTGCTCATGGAATGACTGCAAGCGAATTTTTGAAAATTAATAATATAGATGATCCTGATAAATACAAACTTTATGTTGGAAAAACTATGTATGTAAAGGCATCTAAAAAAGAAAATAATTCTAATAATGAAAAAGATTCTCAAAATGAAATAGAATACTATACTGTAAAAAGCGGAGATACTTTATACGGCATAGCTTTTCAAAATGATATAAATGTAAATGATTTTCTAAGAATTAATAATATAGATGATCCTTTGAAATATAAATTAAGAACAGGAGAAAAATTAAAAATATATGCAAGAGCAAATAACAGTAATGCTCAAAGCAAAACTATAAGAACATATAAAGTAAAAAATGGAGACACACTAGGAGAGATAGCATTAAAAAATTCTATGTCTTTAAAGGATTTGATGCAATTAAATAATCTTAAAAATAATTATGTTCTTAAAGTTGGAGATACATTAAAAATATATGATAATATTAATATAAATACTTCATCAAAACCTGCACAATATAGAACATTAGAAAATTATAAAGTAAAAAATGGAGATACTTTAAGCGAAATAGCATTATCAAGAGGAATGGATTTAGTAGAATTATATTCTATAAATAATATTAATGATAAATATGTATTAAAAATAGGAGATACTCTTAAAGTATATACAAGTCCTAAAAAAACTGCTGCATTAGTTATAACAGATTATAAAGTTCAAAATGGGGACACTTTATATTCAATAGCAAGAAAGCATAAAATGGATTTAAGAGATTTGATGCAGTTAAACAATATAAAAAATGCTAATGAATATAAACTTTATATTGGGGCAAATCTAAAAGTAAAAACTACAAAAATGCTTGTATATTCTTTTAATGATGACAGTGTTTTGCCTGAAAGTTCTTTTATATGGCCTTATAAAGGTATAATAGTTTCTGGATATGGAGTTTCTTCTGATAAAATTGCTAATAGAGGCGTAAATATATTAGGAGATGTAGGAGATAAAGTAGTAGCTTCTGATGACGGAATAGTAGAATATGTTGATAATATTAGAGGTTTCGGTACTGTTATAATACTTAAACATAAAAATGGATATAATACTTCTTATGCCCATTTATCCAAAGTTAATGTTAAACTCGGTGATATTGTAAAAAAAGGCGAATATATAGGCGATATTGGAAATACAGGAATGATAGACAGAAGTGAATTATACTTTAAAATTTCATATCAAGGAAGATCTGTAGATCCTGTAAAATTACTGCCTAAAAGCTAATAATTATATTTTTTAATTATTAATGCTTATGGCCAAATTTGAAAAATGATAATTCTTTTACTATATCATCAGCCATTTTTGAAGTTTTAGCACTAGCATCAGAAGCATCTTTTGAAAGCTCTTCATTTTTTATCATTATTTCATTTATGATGCCTATATCATTATTAATATTATTTATACGCTCTATTTCATCATTTGAAGATGCAGATATATCCAATAAAATAGATGAAGTCTCTACAGAAGTTTTTGCTATAGAGTCCAAAGTTTTAGTAGTTCTTGAAACAGAACTGCTTCCATTATTTATTTTAGTTACAGCATCTTCAACTATAACAGTAATATCTTTAGTAGCCTGAGATACAGTAGTGGCAAGCTTTCTTATTTCACTAGCTACAACAGCAAATCCCCTACCCTGCTCTCCTGCTCTTGCCGCTTCTACTGCCGCATTCAATGCTAATATATTAGTCTGCAATGCAATGGATTCTATAGATTTAGTTATTTCAAATATTTTCTTACTAGAAGATTGTATTTCATTCATATTGCTTTCTATTTCATAAATAGTCTGCACTCCTGTTTTAGTTGTATTCTCCATTTTTTCCATAGAATCCTTAGAAGTAGCAACACTTATTGATGATAAATTGATTGCTGTAGCGATATCTTTTAATGCTTCATCAAGCTTCTCAAGATTAACTGCCTGTATATATGCTCTTTCAAGTAATTTTTCACTAGATTTTGAAATATCCATACCAACCATATTAATATCTTCTATAGCCTTTTTTATCTTAAAAATAAGCTTACCTATGCTAGCTTCCATTTTATCTATAGCACGGGCCAAATCTCCAGCTCTATTACTTTTAGATAATACAGCTTTGTCTATCCTATAAGAGAAATTACCATCTGCCATATTATCAATAGCTGTAATAGCCATATCCAAATATTTTGAAAGAGGAAGAAGAACCATAGAGGTAAGAAGTATTCCCATAACTAATAAAAATATAATCGTAAATACAAAGATAAAAATAATCTTCTTTAAAAGAGAATTATAAGTATCTAAATTTCCCTTAACAGCCAAAGCCCAATTAGTGCCATCTATTTTACGAATAGAATACCAATTATTATTTTTTATCATAATAGGAGAATTAATATTTCCTACATATCCTTCAGCACCTTTAAAAACTTCATCATTATTAAATATAGTAACACCATCTTTTAAAATATATTTAGGATCACTATGCATCATATAAAGACCGTCAGAAGTAATTAAAAATACATTATTCCTATCTATATTGCCGCCTGCAGCTTTAACGCTGCTTATACTAGAAAAATCTATTCCTAAAACCCCTTTTAATTTTCCATTAGTATAAACTGCTTTTGAAAAAGTAATAAGTAATTGCTGTGTATTAAAATCTATATAAGGATCTGTTATATAAATGCCATTAGTATTTAAAGCACCCTTATACCATACTCTTGAAGTTTGATCATAATTAGTAGGATACTGATGTGTTACGCTTAAAAATATCCCGCCATCAGAATAAGGTACAGCATCTCCATAAAGTATATCAAAGAATGATTGTCTTTCTTTATAAATATTAGTCATAGACAATCCTATTTCATACGGAGTTAAATCTGCTATTGTATAAGAATCCAATATATTTAATACTAAATTAATATTATTTATATCTCTTTCTATAGAATATGAGATTTTATTCATATCTATAGAAATTTGCTCTAAATAATTACTTTTATATCTTCCTACAAATAAGTAAAAAATGATAATTGATACTATTATAACAAATAAAGAGTATGGAATAATGAGCCTGAAAAGAAGTTTTATATTATTTTTCATTTTATTCTACTCCTTATGATTGACACTTTTGAATCTGAAAAAAGAAAGTTCTTCTACTATTTCATTAACTATTTTTGAAGCTTTAACACTAGAATCTGCACTTTCATTTGCAAATTTAGCATTGCTTACCGTTATATCATTAATTTTGGCAACTATATTATTAATATTACCTATTCCAGCTTTTTTATCATTAGACATCTTATATATCTCTGATAATGAATTTGAAGATTCCAAAGAAGAAGATTCTATACTTGTAAGCACCTCTGAAGATTTGCTAACAAACTCACTTCCATGCTCTATTTTAGAAACAGCCCCTTCAACTATCTCAGTAATATTATCAGCGGAATCCGTTACAGTCTGAGCTAAAGAACGAACCTCACTGGCAACTACAGCAAACCCCCTTCCCTGATCTCCAGCACGTGCCGCCTCTACTGCAGCATTAAGAGCAAGTATATTGGTCTGAGAAGCTATTGATTGTATAGTACCTATAATATTAGCTATTTTATTACTTGACTCATTTATTTCGTTCATATTATTCTTTATCTCGCCTATCATAGCAACACCAACTTTTGTATTTTCAAAAGATTTATCACTCATCATTTTAGCATTATCTGTTTTTTTAGAAGCATAATCTATAGAAGCAGATATTGCATTAATTGCAGTTATTAAATTATTTAAAGCTGCTGTCTGTTCATTTGCCTTATTAGATAATTCAATACTTACATTTGCTATAGCTTCTCCATTTTTATTAACCTCTTCTACTCCTGTTTTTATCTTATACATAGTTTTTCCAATATTTCTCTGCATTTTCTCTATAACATTTGCAAGCTTCTTTGTACTGCTGCTTCTCATAAAATTACTTTCTTTAATCCTAGAAGTAAAGTCTCCATTTGCCATATTTTCTAAACTTAATATAACATCATCTAATCTATCAGAAAGCGGTATTACAGATATAGAAACAATTATTAATTCTCCAATTACAAAAAGAATTACAAAACCTATAAAAAATAATATTAAATATTTTATAGTATTATAATAATCAGAAGCATTAACCTTTACAGCCATATACCAAGGAGCATTATTGATTTTCTTTAATGTATACCAATAATTATCTTTTAAATATAATCCGCCGTCTTTCATATTATTTCTATATGAAGCAAATAAATTATCATTAAATAAAACAGAATTGGAATTTAAAATATTATTTGTATTTTCATGAGTAATATACAAGCCATTTTCAGTAACTATATTAAGAGATTCACTAAAATCATCAACGCCTTGCAAAACAGCATTCATATTATCAAAGTCTATACCAAAATATCCAGCCAATCTATTATTCATCATAATTTTATTTATGAAAGTTATTACTAAATTTCCAGAAGTAAAATCAATATAAGGACTTGTTATATATAAATCTGAAGCACTATTTGAAGCATTCTTATACCATTCCCTTGCTGTCTGATCATAATTATCAGGATATTTTATTCTGGAACTTACGAATGTTCCGCCTCTATTGTAGGGTATAGTATCGCAGTAAAACACATCTAAATAATTACCAAACTGCTTAACATTTGTAATAGTCTTTGATATATTAGGAGTGCTGATTCCTATCTCTGCATAAGAACTTAAAAAATTCAAAGAATTGATTATATCATCAACTTTACTTTCTATATTATTTTGTGCTAATTCTATATTAACAGAGACTTTATTATAATAAAAATCTCTATTTACTGGTATGAATATTGATATCAAAATGATTCCTATTATGGATATAAATATTAGATATGGTATTGTGAAACTTAATATGAGTCTAATTCTGTTTTTCATAAAATATTCCGTTTATGTTATATAAAGTATCATATAAAAATTATAGAAAAATTCAAGTTTTTATATATAAAAAATAAAATTATTAAGAATTATTTGATATATATTATAAATATAATATCACTTTTTATGTTGACAATTTTTTATTAATGGATTAATATAAGCGTATATTGTTCTTTGAAATGGGGATGCTCCGGCTTCGACTGCGATGGTTGGAACGTATTTTGCATAGTCGTGCTAGGTGTATGCACGTTAATATCATACTGAAGAATAAGTGCAGACGAATACGCACTTGCAGCTTAATTGAAGTTGCCGCTGATTAAGTGATTTGTCTATGGGTTGCTTTTTCGGTGCCAAAACACATAGAACTTGTATTAGGTGCCGTATGAGCCTAATATTACGTACACTCATGCTAGTCTTATAGTTTTTCTGCTTGTCTTCTACCTATAAGGCGAAACCTTTAAAGATAAGATATGCTATGTAGACGAATATGGTACGCTTCGTAGGACGCGGGTTCGAGTCCCGCCATCTCCAATTTTTTCGTATAACTATAATTTAACCTTATTTAAAGATATTTTATAATAGTTATTATTCTAATAATAGGAATAGCAATTCCATATATACAGTGAAAAATACAAGAAAATAAACTAAATGATTTAAATCAAGAAATATAAAAATATTATCAAAATAAAAGAAATAATTTTATAAATCATAATAGATTTTATATGATGGCTGTTCATTACTATTTATATTAATTAAATAATTTTGATATGACTAAATCTATAAAACAAAATTTACATATATCGATTTTTATAAAAAATATATAAATAAAGTATTAGAAAAATAAATTTTTAATATTGATTATTCATTATATAAATGTTATTATTTTAAATAGATCTTTTAATACAAATGGTTTTTACAATGAAAAATATTTTTTTAATCGTATTAATAATATTATTTATTTTATCCTCAACCCTTTTATCTCAATGGAGAGTAAATATAGATTCTGATATTATATACTTTATAAAAAAAGATACAGAAAATAAATCTATATTTGCAATTGCTGTAAACACCTCTGTCACTGATGACTTTTTAGCAGTTTATGATGACTATCAAATTTCTACTGTTGTAGTATTTAATAATAAAATAACAAAAGATATAAATCTTTATTTCCGCATAAAAAAGAAATCTAATAATTATATAAATTATTCTATCAGTAATGATAAAGATATAACAATAAATAGTGAAAATAAGACTCATATATCAGTAGGAGCAGAATCAGGTGATGGAATAAGATCAAACAATTTTATAAAAATATTATTAGATTCTGCAAATATAGAATTATACATTAAAGATACAAATGAACTTCTAGGTTCTTTCAATCTTGATGGATTAAAGGAAATAGTAGAAGAAAATTTGGGTGATACTATATGGTATAATGAAAAAATAAAGAATTAACGTTTTTAAATAGTGCTGCATTATTTTTTTATATTATATTAAATAAACATATTTTAGTAAAATAAATTAAAGAAAATATATTTTTTATTAAAAAGCAATAAAAAAGAGTATGCATATTAAATATACATACTCTTTATTTTTTATCTAATTAATTGTATATTCTAAAATCCATTTCTGGGAAAATATCATCACGCCATTCTAATTTGCTTAGCCATTCTTCATTTAAATCTCTGTTTTTTATAGCATAATAAAGATCGGTAAATCTCTTTATGTATAATTTTGTAGTATTAACAGCATATTCAACCATAGTGCCAGTATGCATAATGAAAGCCCAGTCGCTGCTTTGAGCAAGCAATAATTCACGAGCTGCCTGATTCAATGCTCTTTCATAAAGCCCTGTTTCATTATAATAATCATGAGCTAATTCTATCATTCTCTCAGCAGCCTTATGTAAATGTCTGTATATCCAGCCATTAGTACCATTAAGCCAAACTTCACCGTATCCATTAGCTCCCCAGCTTGACATAGAAGGCATTGATATCTGATTTACAGGATGTCTTTCCAAATATTCTTTAGGAGTAATAGTCTCTATTGTATTTTGATCATAATGAATCTTTCTCATTAAGAACTCTATAAACATAGGACCTTCATACCACCAATGTCCGAAAAGCTCAGCATCATATGGAGATACAACTATAGGAGGTCTGTCCATAACAGATGCTAAATATTCAATTTGCTTTTCTCTATTGAACATAAAATTACCAGCATGATCTCCTGCAGCTTCCATAGCCCACTGAGGATTATAAGGCTCTTTAGAACAGTCTTTGCCTGTAATTCTATAATATTTTATTCCTGTATTTTTTCTAAGTCCATTGCTCTGTATAAAATCTTTAATATATTCAAAAGGTAAATCATAACCGATATCTCTATAGAATTCTCTGTATCTGAAATCTCCTGGATATCCTACTTCAGCACTCCATACGCTTCTTGAACTTTCTATATCTCTTCCAAATGCCGCAACTCTGCTTTCTCTTGAACAATATAAAGGCGCATAAACTCCGTATTTTGGAACTTTATCAGCGTACATTATACCATGAGTATCTACAAAGAAATATTTAATTCCATTATTAGCAAGATGCTTTTCAAGTCCAGGGAAGAAACCGCATTCACCAAGCCATATACCAGTAGGCTTTCTTCCTAAATGTTTTTCATGAGTTTTTACTGCCATTCTCAATTGAGCTTCTATAGCATTAGGATATTCCTGCATAAATGGGAAAAATCCATGCGTAGCTCCGCAGGTTATTATCTCAAGATTTCCTCTCTCTAAGAAATATCTAAAACCATTCAATATATTTTTATTATATAAAAAAAAAAAAATATCTCTTATCTTTCTAAATTTATCTCTGTAAAATTCAGCAGTATGATGGAAATTAGGGTCTAATGAAGTTCTCTCACATTCCATCTCTGAAAGCTTAATCAATTTTTCTATATAATTAACATATCTATTTTGAAGCAGCTCATTGGCCAGCATATTCATAAGCGGAGGAGTAACACTCATTGTAATTTTAAAATTTACTCCGTCATTAACCATACGATCATAAGCATCTAATAAAGGTATATAAGTTTCTGTTATGGCTTCATATAACCACTCTTCTTCTAAAAAGTTTTCATGTTCAGGGTGTCTCACATATGGTAAGTGAGCATGCAGCACTAAAGCTAAATAGACTTTTGACATAATTATTCCTTAAATTAAAAATGTTTATACAAATAGTATATAAAATATAGGTATTAAAATCAAGACTTTAAATATAGTTATCACAAAAAAATAAAAATCATAATTACATTATCAATTATATAAGTAATAGTATATAATAAATAATTAACAATCTTTACAATTTTTACAAACACCTGTGAACACAATATCATGTTTGAATACTTCTACTTCGTATTCATTTGAAACTAATTCATCTAGCTTTTTTTGATATTCCATAGGTATATCTAATAACTTTTTACATTTACTGCATTGGAAATGATAATGGTCATTTGTTATATGGTCAAAACGAACAGCATCATCTATTATAGATAATTTCTGTATCTCTTTTGTTTCCGATAACCAATTTAAATTTCTGTATACTGTTCCCAAACTTATAGAAGGAAAGTTTGGTTTTATATGATTGTATACTTCTTCTGAAGTTGGGTGATTTTTTAATTCTCTCACCGCATTTAAAATAACTTGTTTTTGTATAGTATTTCTTGTATTATTCATAACCTAATTTCCTTGCTAAAATAATTAATAATTAATCTCATTTAGTAATATTACTATATATCAAGTAAATTATTTGTCAAGATAAAAATATTATTTTTATACAAATAACACAAAAAAATTATCATGACATAGATAAATTTACATAGTCTATGGATAAATTAATAGAATTCTGTATATAACTTTTAGTTATAACTATCTTATAGTTATCATCTCTAAAAATATAAATTTCAGCTAAAAGATTTCCATCTTCATCATCTAAAGATTGTTTTTCTAATTGTATATTATTAGAAGATAAATTATTTAATATACTCTCTAAAAATGATTCTACATTAATTGAGCTATTAACTGTTATCTGAGATATAGAATTATCATCTGTAAAAACTATTAACTGAGCTTCATCTTCTCTTATATTTATATTTTTTTTCAAAATATTATTTGCAATAAACGGCCTTTCAATATCAAACATTTCTGACAAACTATCAAAAGAAGTTCTAAAAGAAAGCGATGCTAATGATTTAATATTGTTATTATTATCATATGCTATTAAATTGTAATAATTAAAAGGACTAGTTATAGTTACAATCTCATAAGAACTCATATTTTTATGAATTATATTTGCTATAACTATAAAAATAACCAAAAAACAAGCGAATACTATAAACCTAATTACTCTCATCAACTTCTCTTAAACTACAATAGTAATAAGCAATATTATAATCAGCTAGGTATATTATGATTTTCTATTAGCAGTATATCATTAACTTCCTCTATAGAAAATAAAGGCATATCTCCAGCATTATAGTATGATGGTTTTAATTTAAATGTTAATACATTTTCGTATTGCATATATTTTTCAGATTCTATAATTATATCTAGCTTTACTTCTACTTCCTGATTTGAATCTACTTTCTTAGGCATAAAACAAAACATAAATTTACCAGGAACATTGCTGGATACTATAGCAGGATTAGGAAAGTTAACTCCATATCCCTGAAGTATATTTCCTTCAGAGAATATATAAACTAAAGCATTATCTACTTTTTCAAAATTATTAGAAGATGATATATTACCCATTATGCTAGGATAAGTTAGATAATATCCGCTTTCATCAATCGAAGGAACTGACTCTAATAATGTATTTTCTTTTCTTCTAGTTACTATATCGCATGCATCTGCTATGATGCTCAATATTTCTGTATTGCTTTGTATAGGATCTATATTATAACTATGAAGAACCCCCCTAGCACTTGTAACATATTGAGGCTGAACTCTGTTTAATGTATACGCTATTATATCCATACGCATATTAGTATTAACAGGAATATTTTTTTCTTTCAAATACGAATCTGCTAGTTTTGAAACTTTTTGTTCCATAAGGTTTACTAAATACATAAGAATTTCCTCCAAATTTATATTATATTATACGAAATAAACTATTATTTGTCAAAGAGAATTTCATATTAAAAATAAATAAATTTTTATATTAATTCATTATAAAAAATAATATAATAATTATTTGGTAATAGTAAATAAAAATAATTCAAAATGTGCTTTAAAAATATTATTAGGAGTTGTTACATTTAATGTATTTAAATATGATATTTTAGACATTATGTTAATAATTTCTTCTAAAGTAAATAATTTTAATGAAGTTTTTTTCTTTTTTAATATAAACTCTGGAATTTTAGTTATTTTGCTTATTTCATTTAAAGTAGTTTGAGGAGGAAATATTTTCATGTAATATATAGCTAAAAAATTATTCATCATCAATGTTAAAGAAGATGAAGCTTCCTGATCCAGCCTATTCATTATACTAAAACATTTTTTTCTATTTCTTTCAAAAACAGCATCTAAAAAATCAAAAATATTTCTATTCTTTGATACATAAGTAAAATCAATTATATCTTCAACATTTAAATATTCTTTATCATTATAACTGCATATCTTACCAAGCTCTGAATATAGAGAATCATAATCTAAATTTATATTATTAATTAAATATTCTACTGCCTCAGAAGATATTTTCTTACCTTGCTTAATAATATATGCATTAATTAATCCTCTAAAATCTTTCTCATCAGGAAGAGGAAAATCTATAAAATGTATATTATTAGCATTTTGCTTCTTTGAAAAATATTTGTATATAGGATCTTCTTCTAATGAACTTTCTGTTTCTAATATAACTATAGCAGTCTTTGAAGGATTAGAGCAATACTCTAAAAAATCCTCCTGAAAGTTATTATATTTATAAATTACGATAAGCCTCAATTTAGACCCGAAAGGCGGAGTATCTGCTACTTCTAATGGAGCAAAACCAATAGCATCATTTTTATCATAAAAAACACTGTAATTCATCTCACTGTCTCCCTCATCAGGAAACATATAAGAATGCATAGCAGCCACAAAAGCCTTTTTAAATAATCTTTCCTTACCTGTTAATACATAAATGCAATGATTAAAAGGCTCTTTTATGTAATTATCTTTGACTTTTTGAAATTCAAGCTCTGTTTTTACTGAAAGTTTATTTAACATAGAATGTATAATATCATATATTTATTTATATGCAATATTATAAATTATACAGCTTTCTTCTTTTTCTTATCTATATCTATAAATACTCTTATTTCTATTTTACATTCATCTGAAGCATCTAATTTAACATTTTTTATTCTTGCATATATTTTATTTCTTTTATCTTCTAACTTGTATGATATTAAAGGAGAAATAATACTTGGAACATATCCTAATCTAAAATCAAAACTTCTATCATAAATAGCTATTGCAAATCTATCATAAGGATTTGTTATATCACGAAGCAGATTTATAGGCTCATTTTTTAATAATAAATCTATAACATCTTTTCCATTATTATATTTATATCCTGCAACAAAAAAATCTATATAATATCTCTTTGTTTTATAGTTTCTATTTATAATAATTCTTTTAAAACTTTCTTCATGATTAATAAGACAAGTAATATGTTCTGTATTTTTATCCATAAGACAAGAAATTTACCTTAATTTTTTTAATGCATGTTTAAGAATTTTACTTCAATTCAAATTTTCTGTCAAGCATTATATAGTACAATTAGTAAAAATATTTATAATACATATTTTTCATTTGATATTTAATACAAACAATTAATATTTACACTATATATATTTACTATTTTTTTAATATTTTCAAATCTATATTTAATCAATTATTCAATTTTAATATATATATATCCGAGTTTATATAAGTGTATTTTTATTTTAGTTGTTTTTATTAATAAAAATTATATAATTAAAATATAATTTTTATTTTTAGGAGAACATATAATGAAGTTTTCAAAATATATTCTAATAATTTGCATTTTTATAGCATCATTTTCATGCAAAAAAACTAACCTTACAATAACAGAACCAGGTCCTGATTTCTTTTTAAATAAAATAGCTAGCGGTAATTGGGATGGTGTTACAGTTAATGGAAATAATTTAAATATTAATGGTAAAGACTATACATTTAGCGATACAATACTAGGAGTTGGAGGTGTTTATCAAGGCGGAGATAAAGGATATATAGTAGCAGTTCCTGGCGGAGATAATTTATATACTGTAGAAATGGATACTCAAGCAAAAGAGTCTATTGACGAAATTATGGGTATAGTGGGCGAAGAAAATGTTAGTGGTGTTATGAAAGATTTAATAGATAGCGGCGGAGACCCTAGTAAAGTAGATGTAGATAAAATAGCTTCAACTTCAGGAGTTTCAGAAGAAGAAAAAAAGAGATTGGAAGAATTATTCGGAGGATTAAGCGGCAATAACTTTGGAAAACCTAATACAATAGGTCCAGCAAAATCATAACAATAATTTTTTAAGGTATTAAGGTATATTTTATGAAAAAAATCCTTACAGCTATTATAGTATTTAATATATCATTTATTAATTTATATGCTAATGGTATAGCTCTATCCACACAATCGGATACAAATACTTATAGTTGGATTAAAGGAAGACAAATTATAAGTGTAAATTTAAGTCCTGGATATGCAGGACTATTTCCTCCTATGCTTAATACAATATTTGACAATTATGAAACATTTTTAGGATTAGCAGGATTTAGTTTAGGAGAAAATGAAAAATTCTTAAATGCTTTAGATGTAAATGGAAGTTTTTGGTATGTTCCTAATATATCATATACACTATTACTTCATCCTAGAATAGGAGTAGAAATAGGATTCGGTGTTCAGTCTATGTCATTTAAGTTTTCAATACCTAAGGATAAAGTAGGAGATTTAGCAAATTCTTTTCTGCCTAATACTGGAAATACAGGCGGTATAGGAAATATTGTAGGCGATAATATTGGAAGTTTAATTGGTTCTGATACATATCTTAAAGCTTCATTAATATATTTTCCTGCTACAATAGGAGTAAAATTTTTCGGCGGTAAAAAAAGAGAAGTTGTTAATACAATTAGATTTGGAATAGAAGCTTTGATGTATGATATAGAAACAGAAAATGGTATAAGCGGATTAAAAACAAAAAGGCATACAGTTGATGCAACTATATATTTCTCTTATGAACTTGGATGGAGTATAGAATTATTCCCTGATAAAGAATGGCCTGTAAAACCTTATATAGATATTTCAATACTAGAGATAGGTTATTATGTAAGATCTGGAATACCTGGACTTTATGGTGATATTAGAGAAGGTATAGGTTTCTTTGGAAGCGGATTAGTTGATCTTGGAGCTTATATACCTAGTTGGGATTCATTCCCTTCTTGGCTTAATTATGTATCAGCTATAAAACTTTCATTGTTCCCTAGAATAGGGTTCAGCTTAAGATTTTAGTGAGGTATAAATAATGAAAAAAACTATATCAATAATTTTATTTTTATTTATACTTGCTAATACTATTTTAGCACAGCAAAAACCTTCAAATATAGTAGTAGATAAATTCAAATCAAATAATACAAATGAAAATGAAATAAATTCTCATAGGCATTCTATAGGTGTAGATTTCGGACCTACAATTTTTTATATGCTTGTAGCTCCTTCAGTTTTTAATCTTGTTCTGCCTAGTAATAACCCAAATAATCTAAAACTTCAAGGTAATTTCGGATTAGGAATTACATATACATACAGAATATTAGAAAAGATGGATGTTAATGTAGATGCTGGATTTTATAATATGAAAACATATTATGATAATACAAAAGCTACATATAATGGCAATGTATACGGACTTGGACTTTCTGCTGGTTTAAGATTTTACTTTAATAGTAAAAACAGAGCATCAGGATTTTTCTTAATGCCTAAAGTAGGAACAACATTGTTTATAACTCAAGGAAAAGAATATCAAAAAGATACATCATCATATACAAATAGAAATAGTAATATATGGGATTTCTATGTATCTGGAGAGATGGGATTTAGAATAGATTTATCAAGGGGATTAGGAGTTAATAGCGGTATTCGTCCTTTTTTAGATATATCGATACTAGATATAGGAATTTCATATAAAAGCTTAATAAGATTAGTGCCTCTTCCAAGATTTGCTATTGGAATACTGTTTTGATATTTTTAAGGAAATTATTTTATGAAGTTTATAATAAAAAAGTTTTTAATTAGTTGTTTTATTATAGTATGCTTTTCTAATATGCTTATGTCTATGGATATAGGAGCTTATTTATCGCCTAAATTTATATTTGAAATAGAAGATTCTGGAATAAAAAAAGAAAATAGCAGTAAAAATATCCAAAACATATATGCAGGAGCTGGTCTTGCTATAGGATATAATTTTGATATATTTCATAAGTATAGTACTGTAAGAGTTGAATTTGAATATTTGTATAGACATCCTGCTGCTGGAAATGTATATATAAACGGCATAGCTATGCAGGAACATAGTTTTTTAGCTGCTGCCTATTATGATTTTTATTTTTGGTATGTTAATTATAATAATGCTGATTCTGCTAGAAGTCTAATAAATGATGGAAAAAGACCTATGATGTCTGTTTATGCAGGTTTTTTAATAGGTGCAGAATTGGATACATATATAATAAATAATAGTTTTGACTATAACGGACTTTTTAAAACAAGCTCTTATTATAATAAATCTCAATTTATTTATGGATTCGGCGGAGGTTTGGCATTTCATATAACTCCATTAATTAGTATAGATTTAGGTTATAGGATTATTCTAAATACTAAAGTACAGTCTAATCATGATATAGTAGCTTCAGTAAGGTTTAATTTTTAGGTTAGTTAGTTCATAGGAGAAAATAAATGAAAAGACATTATATAATAGTATTTATGCTTGTATTTTTATTTTATGGAACTCAAGAATTATTTTCTATGATACCTGAGGGCTTATATATCACACCTAAATTTGTATTCTCTCATGATGGAAATAATTATTATGATAAAGGAAATGGAGAAAAGGCATATTTCAATTATTTGGGAGGAGGTTTCTCTTTAGGATACAGTATACCTACTATAAATAAATCATCTCCTGTTAGAATAGAATTTGAATATTTAGGAAGAAAATTAGTAAGTATGTCGGATGATTTTCAATTGCATACTTTATTAGGATCTGTATATTTTGATATTAACTTTTTCTTTATAAAAGAAAAATTAACAGATGAAAGTTATAAACAAACTTTAATTGATAAATACCCGCCTTTCACCATTTATTTAGGAATATCTATAGGAGGAAAAATAAAAGACTGCCTATGTACTCAAAACACTGTAAATGATATAAAACTTAGAAGTGCAGAAAGTACATTGGTTTTCGGGTTCAGCGGAGGAATGGCCTTTAATATACTTCCTTATATGTCTATTGATTTAGGATACAGATATTTATTAGACACAAAAGTACAAGGATATCATGAAGTTATTGCAGGATTAAGATTCAAAGTACCTAAATTATAATTTATACAAATTTATATATTGCTTTTTTTTTATTTAAAGTTTAGGATATGTAAATTATTATGAGGGAAAAAATTTTATTATGTTCAAAATAATAAATTATTTATTTTTAATATTGATGTTAATATCATGCAGTAACTATAAGGCAACAGACCCTATTTATGACTTTTCAAATAATAAATCCGTAATACCTGAAAATGTTAATACAGATTATATTCTAAAAGCAGATGCATCAGAATCTGAAATAGAATCAAAAATGAAAAGTTACTTTGATAAATACGGTTATTATATATTATTTTTAGAAGATACAGCAGATAATATAAATAAAAATAATACTCTTTCAATAATCAATAATATTACAAAAAAAGATTCATATATAAAAGATGGAATATATATTGATTTAAGCAGAACTTCAATTGACTCAATACCAGATAATGCATTCAGCGATAATATAAATTTAATTGAAATAAAGCTTCCTAATACTGTACAATCAATAGGAAACGAGGCATTTCAAAATTGCAAAATGCTTAGCAGTATTAACTTTCCTTCTTCCATAAAAGAAATAGGAAACTCAGTGTTTCAATTTTGTATAAAATTAGAAACAATAGATTTATCAAAAACTAAAATAACTATTATAAATGGAAAAACTTTTTATAATTGCCTAAGTTTATCTGTGGTAAAATTGAATGAAGAAATTAAAACAATAGCTGTTGAAGCATTTGCATATTGTTATTCGCTTTATCAAATTAATTTACCATCTGCTTTAATACAAATACTTCCTTCAGCATTTGTAAATTGTAGGTCATTAACGAAAATAAGTCTTCCTAAAAGTTTACAAATTATATATAGATTTTCTTTTGGTGATTGCAAATCATTAAAAAATATTGAGTATCTTGGAAATAATGCAAATGATATAACAGTAAAAAATGGAAATGTATTTGAAGGATATGAAGAAGATTCCAAACCTGAAAATTTATATCTTCCTAATGCTTCATCTGATACTAGCTGGGAAACTTTTTTAGGTTACAATTGGAATAAAGATAAAATATTTTATGGGCAAAATATGCCAAATTAATATAAAAAATAATTTGGAGAAAAAATTGAAAATACTTATAATACTATTCATTTCTTTAATAATATCTTCTTGTAATTATAAACTTATTTCTCCCTATTGTACCTGCGGAAATTTAAATACAGAAAATAATAATACATCAGCAATAGGAGCAAATTCTACCGAAGATGAAATAAAGGCCGCTTTAGAAAACAATAAAAAAGAAATCGGAAAAAATATAATAGTAGTGAATGGATACATAAGCAGCTCATCAGATATTTTCGATAAAATAAAAAAAGTTATAAAAAATGAAAAAGATATAATAATAGATTTATCAAATGCATCTTTAGATAATGGAAATGCTTACACATTTGAAGGAACTTCTGCATTAATATCTTTTATACTGCCGTCAACAGAAATTATAAGTGCAAACTTTTTTAAAGACTGCACATCATTAACCAGTATTAGTATTCCTTCTTCATTAGAAAAAATAGATACTTCAAGTTTCAGCGGATGTACTGCTTTGAAAAACATAGAATACAAAGGTACATCTCCATATGTAATAAATGCATCTCCTTTCACAGGAAATGTAAAACCTGATAATTTGTATCTTCCTAATGTATCCTCAAACCCTAATGACAAAAGCTGGGATAATTTTTTAGGTGCTGCTTGGTCTAAAATAAATTATGGTATTTCTATGCCTAAATAATTAACATATTTATACTTGATTATATACTTTTTGTATACTATAATTTATATAGAAAAATTATTATTTTTTATAATTGCTAATATTAGTAACAAAAATTATGTATTAATTTATTAACTTTTTAAAGTGATAAAAGATCAGCTGGGACTTTAGTTGTCAGCTATTTTTAAGTGAGTTTATCACTAGCAATAATAAGAAATTATTAATTTTTTTATTAAAATTTATTTAAAATAAATATATTAGAGGTATTTAATGGAACAAGAAGTAAAAGCAAGAATTGATTCATGGCTTAATGGATCTTATGATGAAGAAACTAAAAAAGAAATTAGGGCATTATTAGATGCAGGTAATGAAAAAGAGTTAATAGATGCATTTTACAGAGACTTAGAATTTGGTACAGGCGGACTTAGAGGAATAATGGGAGTAGGTACTAATAGAATGAATAAATATACTGTTGGTGTTGCTACTCAGGGGCTTGCTAATTATATATTAAAGCAAGGAGGAAGTAATTATAAAGTGGCTATAGGATATGATTCAAGAAATAATTCTGATGTATTTTCTAAAGCTGCTGCTGAAATACTATCTTCAAATGGAATAAGTGTTTATTTATATGATGATATTCATCCTATTTCTCTTCTTTCTTATGCTGTTAGAAGTTTAGGATGTATTGCTGGAATAGTTGTTACAGCTAGCCATAATCCTAAAGAATATAATGGATATAAAGTTTATTGGACTGATGGTGCTCAGGTTATACCGCCTCATGATAAAAACATAATAGACGAAGTATTAAAAGTGAAGCCAGAAGAAGTAAAAATGGGAGATTCTTCAAAAGTTACTATTATAGGAAAAGATATTGAAGATAAATACATGAATGATTTAATGGGTTATCTAGTTAATCCAGATATCATAAAAAAACATCATGATATAAAAATTGTTTATACTCCTATTCATGGTTCTGGATATAAAATGGTACCTATGGCATTGAGAAAAGCTGGATTTACTAATTTGACTACATTAGAAGGTGCACAGCCTCCTAATGGAAATTTCCCTACTGTTGAATCGCCTAACCCAGAAAATCCTGAGGCATTGAAAATAGCTGTTGATAAGGCTAAGGAAATAGGAGCTGAGCTTGTTATGGGTACTGACCCTGATTGTGATAGAATGGGTTGTGCTTTACTTACTAAAGACGGCTCTTATATGTATCTCACTGGAAATCAAATAGGTTCCATAATAGCATACTATTTAATAACAAATAAAAAAAATATAAAAAATCCATTTATAGTAAAAACTATAGTAACTACTGAACTTGCAAGGGTTATTGCTAATTCTAATGATGTTAAAATTTATGATGTTCTTACTGGATTCAAATGGATTGCTGATGTTATAGAAAGAGATAAAGAAGGAACATACTTATTCGGATTTGAAGAGAGTTTTGGATACTGTATTAACTCAAATGTACGCGATAAAGACGGAGTTAGTTCCTGCTTAATGCTTGCTGAAGTGCTTGCATATTGTAAAGATAATAATATGACATTAGCTGACTATTTAGAAAGCATTTATGAAAAATATGGTTATTTCTATGAGGAAACTGTATCTATAACAAAAAAAGGTGCTGACGGAGCTAAAGCTATATCTGATTTAATGACTTATTACAGAAACAATTTACCTAAAGAAATTGCAGGAATAAAAGTAGAAACTATAAGCGATTATGAGAAAAAAGAAGTATATGATAATACAGGAAGAAAAGTAGGTGATATATCTTTACCAAAATCTAATGTACTTCAATATATATTGGAAGATAAGACAAAAATAACTATAAGACCTTCTGGTACTGAGCCAAAAATTAAATTCTACTTTGAAGTATGCGTAAAAGAAAGTAAAGATAAGAGACTTGATGTTGCTAAAGAAAAAGTAGCTAATTTCAAAAAGTTTATTAAAGAATAATATATTTATTTTATAAAATGTAAAAAGCCTCATTATTTAATGGGGCTTTTATATTTTAAACTTTATTCTAACTCCCCGCCCTACTTACTTATTAATTTTATAATAATATTTAATATAAATTTTCTTTTAAATCTTCAAATAATATTATAATGCCCGCCCTAGATTTTTTTAAATTTATAATGAAATCTCACGCACGCAGAACAAAATTAAATATATGATTTTGTTATGAATTCTAACTTTACTTGTATATATTATTCAGCTAACCGTGCGTTGAATAAAGTTTTAAAGTTAATAAAAACATGGGTGGGAGCAAAAAATTCTTATAATACAATAAAAATGAATGAGATTATAATTAAAAATAGGCTGTAAAAAATAAAGGGTGGGGTATGTAAATAAAAGAATTATTCAATAATATAATTATTTTTTTAAATATTCATTCCACTCTTTTGGAAAACCAATATGAACAAAATCTATATAAGTTTTATATTCATTAACAAGATTAATAAAATTGGGTAATATTTCATTATTCCATTTATCTTTAAAAGGATATAATTCTTTAACTGCTAAAATATTTCCCCATAACTTTCTTTGCGAATTATTATCTAAATTATTCATTTCTTTTGGAATAGATGAAAAAATTCTATAATAAAGTCTTCCATAATGAGCACAAATATTTCTTAAATCTGTACAACAACGAAGCCAACTTTCTAATTTCTTAGCAGTAATATCATACATATCTTTTGCTAATATTTTCTGATCCTCTAATTTTAAATTAGCAAAAAAAGTTGATAACATACCAAAAGTAAATATTTCTGTTGCCACCCATATTGGAAAATTACTATCATATTTAGATATATGATGTTTAACGAATAATACTTTTTTATTGTTTTTTACCTCTTTTTTAAAATTACTTGTAAATTTTTCATGATAGTTTATCTTTTTATTTATATATTTTTGATTAGAATTTTCATTATAAAAATTTTTTTTATCCAAATATGCTAATGCTCCATATTTATGAGCATGATAATATGCTATTTTAGCACGAATAAAAATTTCTATTTCTTCTAAAGCATTAAATAATAAAGTATGTAATTTTCTATCAAACTCATAAATATTAAAAACTTTTTCAAATGAGGTATCTTTTTCATATGTATCATCATCTTTTTTAAAAGGAAGAAAATAGGCACTAAAACGATAATAATTTATTGATTCAAGTATAGATATACATTTTTTATCGTCATTAATAATGCAGCCCCTATCTTTTAATTTTTGAAGTTGTTCTTCATATTTATAAGGACGTTTTATATCCATAAAAATTAACCAAAATAAAAAATGTCCCCCATGGTCCACGCCATAAATGGCATGCTGGGGGTCCTGTTACTGTAATTATATATATACATAATTTTTTGTCAATATTAAAAATAAAAATATACCAGAACTTAAATTAACCAAAAGTATTAAAAGATGTTATATGTAAATAAAATTTTTTAATATAAAATTATTCGTCTTTAACTATTCTTGATTTTAGATAATTAGCTTTTAATATAAATGATTCATTTTCTTTGTAAAAAGCTTCTCTAGAATTTTCATCTCTTAATAAAGAACGCATTTCATCTTTTGCCCTACGCATTATTTCTTTGTCTTTTATGATATTGCCAAGTTTAAAATCTGGGATTCCGCTTTGCCTATCTCCTAAAAACTCCCCTGCCCCTCTTAATTCCAAATCTTTTTCTGATATTTTAAATCCGTCAGTAGTTTCGCATATTATATTAATTCTTTCTTTTATGATATCATTAAGCTCGCTGTGAAGTATTAAATAGCAGTATCCCAATTTATCTCCTCTGCCTACCCTACCCCTTAACTGATGAAGCTGTGATAAACCAAAACGTTCTGCTCCTTCTATAAGTATTGTAGTAGCATTTGGATTATCAATACCAACCTCTATAACTGTTGTAGAAAATAATACCTTTATCTCTCCATTAGAAAATTTATTCATTATATATTCTTTCTCTTCATCTTTCATTTTACCATGTATTATTTCTATTTGAATATCTGAAAAATAAGTTTCTTTTGCCCTTTGAAACTCACTTGATAAAGTAATGAAACTGGAATCATTATTTTCTATAAGAGGAAAAACCACATACCCTTGCTCGCCTTTTGCTATTCTGCTTTTTAAAAATTTATAACAATGATCTCTCTCATAAAGTTCTTTATATTTTGTAAGTACTCCTTTCCTGCTGCTTGGCATACTTTTTATAATAGATAAATCTAATTCTCCAAATAATGTTAATGCTAATGATTGAGGTATAGGAGTTGCTGTCATAAGAAGATAATCAACATTATTTCCCTTAGAAAGAAGTTTATTTCTTTGTGCTGCTCCAAATCTCTGCTGTTCATCTACTATAGCATAAGAAAGATTTTTAAATACTACTTCATCATAAAGTATTGAATGCGTACCTACTAATATACTGCTTTTTCCTTCTCTAAGCCTTTTTAATATATATCCTCTTTCACTTTGATTAATTGATGAAGTTAGTATATCTATTTTTATAATATCCTCTAAACATGATGCTTTAATAATGTTTTTAAATGTATTATAATGCTGCAAAGCCAGTATTTCAGTAGGAGCTAAAAATGCAGTTTGAAAACCAGATTCTGTAGGAATTAATGCAGTTAAAAATGCTACTATAGTCTTTCCAGCTCCAACATCTCCTTGAAGAAGCCTAAACATCTGCTTATTTGAAAATAAATCATTTTTTATTTCCTCTATAGTACTTAATTGGTCAGAAGTAAGCTCAAAAGATAAACTTGATTTTACTTTATCTAATAAATTTGAAGAATTATATCTCTCTTCTTTTATAAGTATATTAGGTCTTCTCTCACTTAAATGTATATATTGAAAAGTTAAAAACTCTTCAAATATTAAACTCTCTTTAGCCTCGTCAAGTGCCTCAAAAGAAGTAGGAAAATGCATCTCCATTATAGATGGTACAAAACTTTTAAGTCTATATTTTTTTTTAATAATACTTGGAATATCATATTTCATATTCTTTTCAAAATTAGAAAGTTCATTTACAATTAAAGTTCTTAATTTTTTTTGAGACAATCCTTCTGTTAATGGATATATAGGTACAATTTTTCCATAAGATAATGCATTAGAAGAAGGCTTTTCAAATTCAGTCATTCTGCATTGCAGTT
>CALXXQ010000033.1 GCA_944392715.1 uncultured Brachyspira sp. | reverse complement strand
TCTATTCAAGAAGCTGCTAAATATATGGAGAAAAAATTTGGTGGTCAAGGTATATTATTAGGCGGTGTACCTGGCGTACAAAAAGCTAATGTTGTAATTCTTGGTGCTGGTGTTGTAGGTCTTAATGCTGCACAAGTTGCTATGGGAATTGGTGCTAATGTATCTATAACTGATGTTAATTTAAAAAGATTAGAATATATAGATCATATATTCGGCATGAGAATTAATACATACTTCAGTGCTCCTGCTAAATTAGAAGAATTATTCAGAACAGCAGATGTTGTAATAGGCAGTGTTTTAATACCTGGTGCTAAAGCTCCTAAACTTTTAAGAAGAGAACACTTAAAAATAATGAAAAAAGGTGCTGTTATAGTAGATGTTGCTATTGACCAAGGCGGTTGTTTTGAAACTTCACATGCAACAACACATGATGATCCTATCTACATTGAAGAAGGCATAGTACATTACTGCGTTGCTAATATGCCTGGTGCTGTCGCCAGAACTTCTACTATCGCTCTTACTAATGCAACTACTCATTATGGTGTAATGTTAGCTGATAAAGGTTTAGAAGAAATTTGTAAAACTAATAACACTATGCTTACTGGTCTTAATACTTATAATGGTAAATGTACTTTTAAAGGTGTTGCCGAAGCATTTGGTATTGAATATACAGATCCAAAAGCTGCTTTAGGATGCTAATATTATAAAAAAATTCTAAATAAATCTTGTAGTATACCGCTACGAAATTTATTTTTTCGTAGCGGTATATTAGTAAATGTCTAATTTTATTTTACATTTACAACATTGATAATCACATAACAAACATATAAAAATTAAAAAGAGGTAAATATGGAAACTATAGAAAGAATAAATAATGTAGTAAACTCATTTGTATGGGGTCCGTATATGCTAGTGCTTCTTGTTGGTACTGGTATATACCTTACTATAAGGACAAACTTATTTCAGGTAACAAAAATTGCTTTATGGATGAAATCAACTTATGGAAGTTTAAGTTCTAACAAAAAATCATCTCATAATGTAACACCATTCCAAGCTGTTAGTGTAGCTTTGGCCAGTACAATAGGAATAGGATGTATTGCAGGTGTATCAACGGCATTAGTTGCTGGGGGACCTGGGGCTTTATTTTGGATGGTAGTATCTGCTTTTTTTGGTATGATGACTAAATTTTCAGAAGTTACTTTAGCTGTGTATTTCAGAAATAAAGATGAAAAAGGAATACACTATGGCGGACCTATGTATTATATGGAAAAAGGTCTAAAACTAAAATGGCTTGCTATAATATTTGCAGCTTTTGCCGCTATTGCCACTTTTGGTGCTGGTAATATGACTCAATCAAATGCTATAGCTAGTTTAATGAATCAAACTTTTAAAGTACCAAATTTAGCAAGCGGTATTGTAGTAGCATTTGTTGTCGGATTGGTTATAATCGGAGGAATAAAAAGAATAACTACTGTAACTGAAAAATTAGTACCATTTATGGCTATATTATATTTTATTGCTGGTATAGTAGTATTAATAATAAATGCAAAAAACTTACCAAATGCTATTAATTTAGTATTAGAAAGTGCATTTTCTATGGAATCTGTAGGAGGAGGAATATCAGGATATGCTATATTTATAGCTATGAGATATGGAGTAGCTAGAGGAGTATTTTCAAATGAAGCAGGTATTGGTACTGCTCCTATAGTACATGCTACAAGCGATACTAATAATCCTATTGAGCAAGGTATGTGGGGAATATTTGAGGTTTTCAATGTATTAATCATATGTATAATAACAGGGCTTGTTGTATTATCTTCTGGTATATATGGAACTACTAATGCCGATGGAGCTGCTCTTACTTCATTAGCTTTTAAAAGTGCTTTAGGATATTTTGGAGAGGTTATATTAACAATATCTAGCGTATTATTTGCTCTTTCTACTATAATAGGTTGGTCTTATTATGGAGAAGGATGTCTAATGTATTTAACAAATAAAAATAAAACTATAGTAATAATATATAAACTTGTATTTATAGTTTCTATAATAATAGCTTCATCTATGAATTTGAAATTGGTTTGGGCTATATCCGATACATTCAATGGACTTATGGCTATACCAAATTTGATAGCAGTATTATTATTATCACCTATAGTTATAAATTTAGCAAAAAAATATGTAAAAAATCCTAACTCCACCGAAATAGAATAATGTATACACACCCCATAATTTATTATTTTATATTATAAACTATGGGGTGGAATTCTATTCTAAATAAATCAAAATACTAAAAAATCTATTTTTATATAAATACATCATTATAAATATTAAATAAAAAATATAATTATTATATTGACATAAATATTTATTTGATATAGTATTACTCTTAAAAATAATACTATATAACAACAAATATTATCAAACATTTATAAGTATATGAAACTCCTAAATCGCTATTGGATATATTGCTATCTTAATAGCGATTACTTTTATTATCTTATATATATTTTATTATAGATTATCTTTTGATCAATTTATCTTTTAATTCAGTATAATTTTTAGTCATAATACTATACCAATAATCTAATTTAGCATTATCATCGCCTTCTATATCATGAAAATAGAATGGCTCTAAAAATTTTACTGTTATTTTTTTAAATGGCCTTATTGTAATAGTTCTGGCTTTCATAATATCCCTTGTTCCATATATAACAACAGGCAAAACAGGTATATCAGAACATCTTTCAGCTATTTTTAATATACCTCTTTTAGGTCTTTTTATTTCTCCTGTATCGCTTCTTGTACCTTCAGGATAAATTACTATACTAATATTATTTCTAAGTCTATTTTCCATATCATCTATAGACTTCACAGCTCCAACAGTACCCCTCTTTACAAATATATAATTAGCAAGTGACATACCAAAACCAATTAAAGGTACTTTACCATATGTATCTTTTGACACAAATGCAAATGATTTTTTGAATATACTAAAGCATGCAAATATATCAAATGCACTTTGATGATTTGGAGTAAGCAGATAAGTTTTTTTGGGGTCATAATTTTCTTTTCCTTCTATATTAAAGGAAATAAAAGCCATTTTCATTAATCCCCTACCCCAAAATTTGGCCATAGAATGAATATAATTAGAAGCTGCTCTTTTAGAAAATATTCTAATAAATGGATAAACAGGATATGCCAAAATAAAGCATATAAATGTATAAATTATAGCTAGCAAAAAATAAATAAAACTAAATAAAATCATTTCAATAGTTTATTACAAAAATAAAAAATTATCAATATAAAACTTGATATATTAGTAAGTTTTGTTATAATCAATAGATATTTTTTACTATTAATCAAATAAATATTAATTATTATGAATGAGAAATCAAAAAAACAAATAGGAATCATAATTAATACCCTTAGAGGTGATCCTGCTTGCATTTTAAAAAAAATATCTGATATATTAAAAAAATATGATATAGAATCTATAATAATAGATTATGATATATCTTCATATATGAATATAAAAAAAGCAACAAAAGAATTAAAAGATGTATCAATGCTTATATCTATAGGCGGAGACGGAACTTTACTATCAGCTTTAAAAATAGCAATAAAATATGATATATCAGTTCTTCCTATATATAATGGAACATTAGGTTTTATTTCAGAAATACCTCCAGAAGAAGCATATTTAATATTAGAAGAATACTTTGAAGGAAGAAAATCTTTATATGAGATAGAACCTAGAACGTTATTATCTGTAAATATTTATTCAAAAGAAAAAGATGTAAGTAAAGAATATCTTGCAGTTAATGAATTAGTTTTAAGTAAATGCGATGGAAGAGCAATATATATAAATATAATAATATCAGGTAAATTAATATCTTCAATAGTTGGAGATGGTGTTGTAATAGCAACTCCTACAGGATCAACAGCATATGCTTTGAGTGCTGGAGGTCCCATAATAGCCCCTACAATTGACGCTATATCATTTGTACCAATAGCACCGCATTCATTAACATTCAGACCCCTTGTTATTCCTAAATGCGATGATATAGAATTAGAATTGACAGAAAAATCATTAAAAGCTATGATAACTATAGATGGTTATGATATATGCCAATTTAAAAATGATGATAAACTTAAAGCTAAAATAAGCAATAAAAGCTGTTATATATTTCAAAGTGCAAATAGGCTATTTTATGATATACTTAGGAATAAACTTAATTGGGGTAGATAATGCTTAAATATCTTGAAATAAGAAATTTTGTATTAATAGATAAATTAAAAATAAATTTCAGCAGCGGTTTCAATGTACTTACAGGTGAAACAGGTGCTGGTAAAAGTATCATAATAAGTGCATTAGAACTCATAACAGGTGAAAAAGGCTCTACTAGAATGGTTGGAGCTAATGGAGATAGATTAATAGTTTCTGGAAATTTTTCTTTGCAGTCATCATCAAGTATAGTAAAAAATAAATTAAAAGAATGGAATATAGAAATTAATAATGATGAGCTTAATATAAAAAGAGAAATTACTAAAGATGGAAAAAGCAAATCATTTATAAATAATGTAGGAGTTAAAGTTGCTGAATTAAAAGAGCTTGGAGACCTTATAGTAGATATACATGGACAGCATGAACATCAGTCTCTTTTTAATCCTGCAAATCATTTAAACTTTTATGACAGTTATTTAAATATTGATGAAAAGCTTGAAAATTATAAAAATCATTATAATAAGCTTACAAAATTAATAAATCAGTATAATGAAATATCTCAAAATAAAAATTCAATCTTAAAAGAAAAGTCATTTTTAGAATATGCTATAGATGAAATAGAAAAAGCTAAATTAAAACCTAATGAAGATGAAGATATAAAAAATGATATTACTATGATGTCAAATGCGGAGAGTATAGCTTCATCTCTATCTTCTATCAATAAAGATATATTTGGAAGCGAGTCAGGTGCTTATACAAAATTAACAAGAAGTATTTCAGCATTGCAAAGCGTATCTAAATACGACAGCAGACTTTCAGATATAGCTTCTCAAATAGAAGGCATAACTTTAAATCTTGAAGATATAAAAACTGTATTAACTGAAATAAGATCCAAAACTAAATTTGATCCTGAAGAGCTTCAATCTCTTAATGAAAGACTTTTCTTTATTAATAATTTAAAAAAGAAATACGGCTCTAATATAAAAGAAATAATATCTTATGCTAAAGAAGCTAAAGAAAAATTAGACTCGCTCAATTTCTCTGAAGAAGATATTGAAAACTTAAAAAAAGAAATAGAAGAATTGAGAGAAAAAACTTCTATTCTTGCAAAAGAAATATCTGATATAAGACATAATAGAAAAGAAGATTTTATAAAAGCGATAGAAAATGAGATGAATGATTTAGGTATGTCATCTACAAAATTTGATGTTGAAATAACTTTAGATGAAGATGATGATGGTATACTAAATATAGATGGTTCTAATATAAAGGCCAATTCTACAGGTATTGATAATATAGAATTCATAATAGCTCCAAATAAACAAAGTATGTTTCAGCCTCTTAGAAAAATCGCATCTGGAGGAGAAATATCTAGAATAATGCTTTCATTGAAAAATGTGCTTTCTTTGGGAGATTACTCTGAAACCTGTGTATTTGATGAAATAGATGTTGGAGTTGGAGGAAGAATAGCTGAGGTTATAGGTGAAAAAATAGCAGCATTATCAAAAAGAAAACAGGTGCTTAGTGTTACTCACTTGGCACAAATTGCAATATATGCCAATAATCATTTTAAAGTTACAAAAAATGAAGGTGAAGATACTGTTACTTCAACTATAGAAGAGCTTGATGATAATATGAGAGTAAATGAAATAGCAAGAATGATTACAGGTAAAGAAATAACAGAAGCAAGTATTAAGCATGCTCAAGAACTCCTTGAACATGCAAAAAAATGATATTAATAATAAATAAAAATTAGAACAGAAATGAAATAAATATTTCTGTTCTAACTAGAAAATATTAATTAGATTTATTTTTAGTTGCTATATCCATCCAAACGGCTAATAATAAAACTATACCTTTAATAATATTCTGCCAAGAAGAGTCTAATCCTATAATACTCATTCCATTATTCAAACTAGCTATTATCAAAGATCCCAATAAAGCTCCCAATACAGCTCCTGTACCTCCGCTTAAACTTATTCCTCCTATAACACATGCAGCAATAGCATCTAATTCACTATTAACACCTGTTGAAGGTACAGCAGAAGCTAATCTTGCTGTATTTATTATACCAGCAATAGCGGCTATAATACCATTAACGGTAAAAACTAAAAATACATATTTTTTTTTTTTTTTACCTGAATATTTACAAGCTTCTGAATTACCACCTATAGAATACACTATTCTTCCATAAACAGTATTATTTGATATATAAGAAGCTACAACTGTAATAATCATCATAATAATAACAGGCAAAGGAATACCTCTATAACCATTCATCCAATAAACAAATATAGAAGAAATTATTATTATAAAAGCTAAATTCATTATCAAAGATTTTTTCTCACTTTCATTTCTGCTATGAAGCAATTTTTTCATATTAGCTAATATCAATATAATTATAGAAATAACCAATATTATCCAAGCTGCCACAGGAGGAATATTTCCATTTCCTATATAATTAAAATGACTATCTTGTATTGATAATGTCTGACCTTTTGTAATATATAATACAACTCCCCTATAGGCTAATAATCCAGCTAATGTAACAATAAAAGCAGGTACTTTTCTATATGCACACCAAAATCCATTTATAGCACCTATTATTAAACCAAATACTAATGTAATTGCTATTGCCAAAGGAGCATTTATATCACTTCTTAGCAATATTCCTGATATAGCTCCAAGCAACCCCAACATAGATCCAACTGATAAATCTATATTTGATGTAATAATTACAAATGACATACCTATAGAAAGTATTCCTGTAATACTCATCTGTCTGAATAAATTTGAAATATTCCTAGAAGATAAAAAGCTTCCTGAAGTTATTACTCCAAAAAATCCCCAAAGAATAATAACTATTATAAATAACATAAATAAATTATATTTTTTTAAAAAGTTTTTTAATTTAAACATCACTATTCTCCTATTGCAGCCGTCATTATTATTTCTTGAGTTAATCCATTATTATCTAATGAAGCTTTTATTTTTCCTTCATGCATAACTATAACTCTATCACTTAAACCAAGTATTTCAGGCAACTCTGATGATATAAGTATTACAGAACATCCTTCTTCAACTATAGAAAATATGTACTGATATATTTCATACTTTGCTCCTACATCTATTCCTCTTGTAGGCTCATCTAATATCAATATCTTAGGATTAATTAATAAACTTTTTGCTAAAACACATTTTTGCTGATTACCTCCGCTTAAATTCTTTATAGGAGAATCTAAGCTCGGTATTTTTATAGATAATTTTTCTTTATAATTTAAAGCAGCATCACTTTGTAATTTTTTATCTAAAATACCTTTTACTGTATAATTTTTGATAGTGGAAAGAACTATATTGTTTTGAACACTATCATTTAAAATTACGCCCTGTGTTTTTCTTTCTTCTGGAACAAATCCTATTTTTAATTCTACAGCATCTTGGGTTTTCTTTATATTCAATTTTTTTCCATATAAATAACTTTCACCAACATAATCACCGCTATAAGCTCCATATATAGCAGAAAGCAATTCAGTTCTTCCAGATCCCACTAAACCAGAAAAACCTAATATTTCCTTTTCTCTTAGAAAAAATGAGGCATTATCAACTTTTTTTATATTAGAATTTACTTTATCATACAAAGTATAATTTTTAGCTTCAAAAATTATATCTCCTATTTCCCTAGTTTTTCTTGGTATTAAATTTTCTATATTCCTACCAACCATCATAGATATAATTTTATTACTATTCATCTCAATAGTTTTTCCACCGCCCACACTCTTACCATCTCTAATAACCTCAACACAGTCAGTAATAGCCTCTATTTCATCTAATTTATGGCTTATATATATTGCACTTAAACCATTTTCTTTAAGTGAAAATATTATTTCTATAAGTTTTGAAATTTCTTTTTCTGTTAATGAAGATGTAGGTTCATCAAATATTAATATATTTGCATTTTTCAAAATAGCTTTTGCTATCTCTATCATCTGCTGTTCACCTGTACCTAAATCTTTTATTTTTGATTCAGGATCTATATTAGGTGCTATTACAGATAAAGCTTCTTTTGACTTTATATACATTTCATCTTTATCTAAAATTCCAAACTTATTTATAAAATTACCCAAAAATAAATTTTCCATAACATTCATTTCTGGTATTAAATTTAGTTCCTGGTGTATAATAGCAATACCTGCACTTTCAGCATCTTTTATATTATTAAATCTCATTTCCTTACCATCAATAAATATACTACCCTCATAAGTACCAAAAGGATATATACCAGATAATATTTTCATTAACGTAGACTTTCCAGCACCATTTTCACCGCATAATCCAAGTATTTCTTGCTTTTTTAAAGATATACTTATTCCAGACAATGCTTTTACACCAGAAAAACTTTTATGTATATCTCTCATTTCAAGAATATAGTTCTGCATAATATATATTCCCCACTAATAAAAATATTACTGCTAAAATAATAAGAATTATTCTAGCAGTATACCATAACCGGATTAATTTCCATAAACATCTTCTTTTGTAGCCCAACCATCAGCTATTACAGTAGAATCTAAATTATCTTTTGTAACTTTAATAGGTTCTATATAGAAAGTTGAAACATCTTTATAGCCATTATTTAAAGAACTGTTACTTACAACTTGTTCTCCTTTAGCCAATGCTACAGCTGCTCTAGCACATTCTTTAGCTATCAAATGTATAGGTTTATAAACAGTAACTGCCTGCTCTCCTTTAGCTATTCTTTGTAAAGCTGCCAAATCAGCATCCTGTCCTGAAACAGGTACTTTTCCTGCTAAACCCTGAGCTTTTAAAGCTTGAACAGCAGCTCCTCCTATAGCATCATTAGCTGCTACTATAGCTGTAACATTATTATTTTGAGCAGTTAACATATCTTCTATTATTTGCAAAGCTACATCAGGAAGCCAATCTTTTGTAGACTGTTCTCCGATAAGTTCTATATCTCCGCTATCTATATAAGGTTTAAGAGCATCCATAGCACCTTTTCTAAAATATTGAGCATTATTATCAGTAGGAGAACCACCTAAATAATAAAAACGCCCTTTATTAGTGATTTCTAGTATGCCTTCTGCCTGCATTCTTCCAACTTTTTCTAAGTCAAAAGTTACATAATGTGCTATATCGCAATTATTTATCATTCTATCATAAGCTAATGTTGGTATACCATCTTGAGATGCCTGCATTATAGCTGGTGAAAGACTGTTTCCGTCATTTGCTATAACTACTAAAACATCAACATTCTGTGCTATTAAATTTTCAATGTCTGCAAGCTGTTTAGTAGCATTTCCATCGCTTGAAACATAAATAACTTCAGCACCCAAACTTTCAGCTTCTTTTACAAAATAATCTCTATCTTTTTGCCAACGCTCAAGTCTCAAATCATCTAAAGATAAACCTATTTTGATTTTCTCTCCGCCTTTATCAGCTGTTGTATCTGCTGCTTTATTTGAACATGATAAAACAAATAGAGATAAAGAAATTAAAACGGCTATAATTTTTTTCATAATGATGTCTCCTTAAAATTATTATAAATTATATATAAATTGATTTAATTTAGATTCAAGTAATTCTTGATTACCGCTAGGAAGTTCTTTTTCTTCTAATGAAATAGCATAGTCATATAATTCTTCTAATGAAGTAGACTTGTTTTCTATTTTAGCACCTATTCCGCTATTATATGAACTATATCTTTCTTCAATAAATTTATCAAAACAACCATCTTTAACTATTTTATCAGCTATTCTTAATCCCCAAGCTAAAGTATCCATTCCTGCAATATATGCATACATTAAATCATCCATAGTATGAGATGGTCTTCTTACTTTAGCATCAAAGTTAAATCCTCCGTTTTTTAATCCTCCATTTCTTATAATCTCTACCATCATTAAAACTGCATCATAAACATTTGTTAGGAACATATCTGTATCCCAGCCTAAGAAAGTATCACCATAGTTAATATCAACTGAACCCAATTTTCCATGGTTTCTAGCTACCTGCATTTCATGCTGCATAGTATGCCCTGCTAAAGTAGCATGGTTTACCTCTAAATTAAGTTCAAAATATTTATCTAAATTATAATGATATAAAAACTCTAAAGTAGTAGCAGCATCAAAATCATATTGATGTTTTGTTGGTTCTTTTGGTTTAGGTTCTATAAAGAATTGTCCTTTAAATCCTATTTTTTCTTTATATTCAACTGCCATAGATAAGAAATAAGCTAAATGATCTAACTCTCTTTTCATATCTGTATTTAATAAAGTTTCATAACCTTCTCTTCCACCCCAAAATACATATCCTTTAGCATCTAATTTTTTAGCTATATCCATAGTTTTTTTTGTCTGAGCAGCCGCAACTGCAAAAACATCAGCATATGGACTTGTAGCGGCACCATGCATATATCTAGGATTTGTAAATAAAGATGATGTAGCCCATAAAACTTTTTTACCTGTTTTAGACATATTTTCCTGCAATAAATCAACTATAATATCTAATTTTTCATTAGTTTCTTTTAGAGTTTTATATTCAGGAGCTAAATCTCTATCATGAAAGCAGAAATAATTTATACCCAATTTTTGCATAAGCTCAAATCCAGCTTCCACTCTCATTTTAGAAGCTTCCAATGCCTCTTTTCCATTCCAAGGTCTAGTAGCTGCTGCTGCACCAAAAGGATCAGCACTTCCAGCTGCCAATGTATGCCACCAGCTCATGGCAAAAGGCATCCATTCTTCCATAGTTTTTCCTGCTATAACTTCTGAAGCATTATATTGTTTAAATGAAAAAGCATCTTTATTATCTTTTCCTTTATAAGATACTTTATCTGTACTTGAAAAATATTCCATTTATTTACTCTCCAATTATTTTTTAGTAAAATGAATTTACTAAAAAATTAATAAAATCATTTTACTAAATAAAGTCTAGTAAAAAAAGTTACATTTGTCAAGAAAAATGATATTTTTAACTAAAAAAATCACTATCATACAAAAAATCAAAAAAATTTATCAGACCTACTCCTACTAAAGAAGCTTTATCACCTAATTTAGATTTTAAAATAAGCACATTAAATTTAGAATAAAAATTATTATTTTCAAAAACTTCTTTATGTATATAAGGATAAATTCTATCCCAATAATCCGTCATTTTACCACTTAAAATAATTTTACTAGAATCATATATAGAAAGCAAACTTCTTATACCTCTTCCTAAAAATTTGCAGTATTCTTTTATTACCTTTTCACTTTTTTTATCATAACTTTCAAATAGCTCATTAATATCATTAAAATTAAGTTTATGTTTTTTAATAATATTTTTTAACCCTTCATAAGAAGCATATCTTTCAAAACATCCCCTATTACCGCATGCACAAGGTTCCCCATTCATAATAATTGTAAAATGACCTATTTCACCAGCCAATCTATGAGCACCTTTAAGTAATTTACCATCAACTATTTGTCCGCCACCAACTCCAAAATTAGATATTGATATAAGCATATAATTACTTTTATCAGCTTCCTTTGATAAAAAAAACTCCCCTAAAACCGCACTATTAGCTTCATTTTCTAAAATAATATTCAAATTTAATTCATTTTCTAAATTACTTATATTAATATTATTAAGTCCTAAATTGGTAGCATATAATATATTTTTTCTATCAAAACTAATGTTTCCAGGAATAGATATACCTAATTGTTTTATATCTATGCATTCTTTATACTTATTTCTATAATCATTAACAATAAAACTTATAACATCAAAAAAATTATTATTATTAATAGTTTTTTCATATTCTCTATAATTATAATAATTACCAGACATATCTATAATAGCTATCTTTATTAAATTAAAATCTATATCTATTGCCAGCGATTTTTTTTTATGAAGTGTAGTTTTCCAAATCTGTGCTTTTCTTCCAACCATACCTTTTGTAAAATTTTCTTTAGTGATAAAATCATTTTTAAATAAAACATCTAAAGATTCATTTACAGTTGGCTTTGTAAGATTTAAGCTATCAACTATATCAATACTAGTAAATCTATCTTTTTTTATACATTCTTTTAAAATATTTTTTAAAGTTTTCTCTTTTGCTAATACCTGATATTTCATAATAATAAAACTATTTAAAAATTTATTGTTTAATATTTAATACTAAAAATATATAAAAATCAAATTATAAAAATAAACTTTTATCAAATTGTTGTTAAAAATATTGATTTTTTATATACATTTTTATATACTTTAATTAGTAAAATCATTTAACAAATACTTTTAAGGATAAAAAATATGTATACATTAGGAATAGATTTGAGCACTCAAAGTCTAACTTTAAGTATTATAAATTATAAAACTTATAAAAATGAATTAAATATATCTATAGCATTTAATTCATTGGAAGAAATTAAAAATTCAAAAATGAATATAAATACATTATTAATAGATTCAGATATAAATGGTAAAGCAGAACAAGATATAAATATATTTTTATCAGCATTGGAAAAAGCTCTATCAAAACTTAAAGAAGAATGTTGTGTAAAAGATATAAAAGCAATACAAATATCTGCACAACAGCATGGACATGTTTATCTATCGAAAAAATATAAATCAAATATAGAAAAATTAAAAAATAAATTATCAATAAATAATAGTTTATCTGAAATATTAAAAGATTCATATTCTTATGATTATGCCCCTATATGGAGAACTTCATGTACTCAAAAAGAAGCTGAAGAATTAAGAAATGCCGTAGGCGGAAAAGAAAAAATGATAAAAATAACTGCTTCAAATTCACCGCTAAGATTTACAGGTGCTGTAATAAAATATAATTTTGATAATAATAAAGATTTAGAAAAAAATACATATAAAATATTTTTATTAAATACATTTATAGCATCAATATTAACTGCAAAAGATGATATAGCTGTAGATTTTGGAAATGCATCTGGAATGAGTTTAATGGATTATACAAAAAGAGACTGGAATGATACTTTATTAAATACTATATCAAATGATTTAAAAGAAAAATTAGGAAATATAAATAATCCTTCAAGTTTTGCAGGATATATAAGCAAATACTTCATAGAAAAATATGGATTTGATAGTGAATGTATAGTAGGAATAGGAAGCGGTGATAATCCTCAAACAAAGGTTTTATATGAAGGGGATATACTATCACTTGGAACTAGTTTTGTTTATATGCTTAATATTGATGAAAACAGCAGAGATTATTCTGGAGTATCAAATGCTATGTATGATGGAATAGGAAATCCTTTTATGATATTTTGCAGAACTAATGGAGCTATCATTTGGGATGAG
>CALXXQ010000032.1 GCA_944392715.1 uncultured Brachyspira sp. | reverse complement strand
TACCTGTTCTTGTAGGGTATATATTTTTGGGTATGGCTTATGGAGTACTTATGAAAGCTAAAGGGCTTGATACTTGGCTTGCAGTTTTTTTAAGTTTATTTGCCTATTGCGGAAGCATGCAGTATACAGCTATTAATTATTTATTTTTAGCTCCTTTTAATCCTCTATATGCTTTCATACTTACATTAATAGTTAATTCAAGAGTAGGTTTTTATGGAATATCTCTTGTATCAAAGTTTCAAAATACTGGAATTATAAAACCATATTTAATATATACTTTAAGCGATGAAACTTTTTCTATACTATGCTCTGCGGATATACCTGAAAATATTAATAAAAATGCATTTCTTTTCTTTGTGGCTTTTATAAATCATATGTATTGGAATATAGGCACATTGCTAGGCTGTTTAATAGGCTCTTTTATCACTTTCAATACTAAAGGGCTTGATTTTGTTTTAACTGCTTTATTTGTAGTTATATTTACAGAACAATGGCTAGACACTAAAGATCATAGAGCTGCTTTGATTGGACTTTTATGCTCTATACCTATTTTAATATTTAAAACTAATATATTTATAATACTTGCTATGATATTAATATTTATATCTATAAGTATAGTTTATAAATATAATGAAAACGGAAAAAATATATGAATAATACAGAAATATTAATAACTGCATTAATGATTGTAATAGCAACAGCATTCCTTAGATTTTTACCATTCATTATAATAAATAAATCATTATCTGAAAGTAAATATATAAAATTTCTAGGTAATATGCTACCCTACTCTATGATAGCTCTTCTTGTAATATACTGCTTAAAAGATATCAATATTATTAAATTTCCTCATGCAATACCTGAATTAATATCTATAGCGGTTATAGTGGTTTTACATATAATTAAAAGAAATGTACTTATAAGCATAGCAGCAGGAACTATAATTTATATGTTTTTAGTTCAGACTATTTTTGTATAATGATTATTTTAAGAATATAATGGATTTGCTTTTCTAATATAATCAGCATATTCTTTTTTTAATTCAAAAAATGCATTCATAACATCATCAGGTATATCTATATGAACAATAAAATCTTTTCCTTTTGGACCATAACCATTTTCATCATCATTAAGTCTTTGAACTTCTCCCATTAAAAGACTTATATATCTGTCTATATCCCACATACCCAATACTTCTTTTTCATAAATAAGTTTATCATTAATATTTATAACTTTTACTTTATAAGCAGCATAATTAATAATTAAAATATCATCTGAAATATATTTTCTTAATGCCGCTTCCATACGATACTGCATAGTAGAATCCTGACAAATTATTATACTATTAAAATCTATATTATTTTCTTTAAGTAAGCTCAGCATATATGTTATATTATTTCCGCAATTTGTAGATTTTAATTCCAATAAATCAGCATTAAATCCATATTTCTTATTAATATAAATATTAAACATTTCTGCTTCAGTAATTTTATCATCTATAAAAATATCAGGTAATTCTTTTCTCATATGCATTCTTAATGATTCTGTAGTATGCCCTGCTCCTCCGACTATAATATATTTATCAGCTATATCATTATTAATAGCATCAGCTAATACATTGCCTCCGCATATAATACTTCCTCCAAATAAAACCATTATATCTGCTTTATTGATATTATATTTTTTATATAGTTCTTCTTTAGTTAAAAAGTCAATATCTCTTTTACCGCAAAAGTCTGATATTATATTTATACAATTTGCTATATCTTTACTCATATTATCATTATCTATTTATTATGATGAAATATATTATTAAATAATTGGAATCTGCTTTTAGGACTAAATATCAATATAACTTGTCCTTTTACATCTTTACCGTATATAAAGCCAAAATATCTGCTGTCTTCGCTTAATTTTATATTATCTCCCAAAACAAAATACTGATTATCTCCTACTATATATAAACCATTATCTTTATTAGAGAAAATATAATATTCATGCTCTACAAGTTTATCATTTAAATAAAGTGCTCCGTCTTTTATTTCTACCTTGTCACCTTCTATACCTATAACTCTTTTTACCAAATTTGTATTTTCATGATTAAATACTATAACATCAAAATTTTTAACTCTATTAAATATAAAATTCTTTTTTAAAAGAAGTATCTGATCTCCCTCAAAAAAAGTAGGCTCCATAGATTTATTAGTAACAATATATGTATCAAAGAAAAATACCCTTATAAATCCCGCCAAAATAATGGCGCTAAATGAAGCTAATATAATTTCAATAATTTGTTTTTTATTAGTCATAATATTATATACAAAAAAATATATTTTTTAATATTAACTATTATCAAAAATTTTTTATATAGTATGAAAGAGCCTCTTTAGAAGATCCGAAAGCTATCTTTTCAAAATCAATATCCTCTCTTTTTATAAAAATAACTCTTGAAGCATCATCATTCGGACTTGCATTCGGAATATAATCTAATTTTGAATAAAAGAATATATCAGTTGTTATATACATAACACCATCATATATATACTCATTATATCCGCTTATAAGAAAATTTATTTTATCCAATTTGATACTAGTTTCCTCTAAAATTTCTCTAACAGCAGTTTCTTCAGCTTTTTCATAAGGCTCGCAAAATCCGCCAGGTGTATCTATATAACCTTTTTTAGGTTCAAATTTTCTTTCAACAAAAACTATCCCGCTAGGAGTTTCTATTATAACACTTACAGCAGATGCAGGATTTGTGAAATATGTTCTTTGACATTTTGAGCATTTAAATATTTTTATATCATTAAAAACAAAAGAATCCTTTTCTCCGCAATAAGGACAATATTTAAATTGATATTTTATATGCTCTTTTATATTCAAAGCATTTATAAAATGATAATCAGTATGTTCTTGCATAATTTTTATTAATATAATATGATGCTATATTTTTAGCCTTACATATAAATACATCAGACTGTGCCCATATTCCGAAAGGTGCTCTTTCAAAAGATATATTATGGCTGTCAGTAACGTTCACGCTCTCATAATTGTAGTCATTAGGATCAACATTATAAAAATCATATATGTAATAATAATCAACATTCATATTATTCATTTTTTCATCTATTAAAGTTTCCATTTCTTCTATCGTATTTGCAACTATATAGTATGTAGATATAAAAGTTCTCTTCTGACATCTTCCCAAACCTTTAACTGTAACATTCCACCATTTTGGAGGTTTTATTAAATTATAATTATCATTTAAATTAACAGTTGTAAATCCATATATAGATTTGAGATTATTGATAATATCATAATAATCAAATACATATTCATCTGTCTCAGAACAGCCTTCATCAGCAACTATAGATGATAAAGAATAATGCATATGCTCATAATCGCTTATAAAAGAAACATCATCATTTAGAAGTTTATATGAACTTAATATGCGGTTAATTTTTTTCATATTTTTATATGATGTATTAATTTCTATCTCTTTATCCAAATTTATAAATACTTCAAAATTCGTAAGTTCATCAATAACGCCGAATCCCACAAATCCGCATTCAATCCATAATTCATTATATCTTTTAAATACTTTTTTTATTTCATTCATTGAAACATCAGGATCACTCATTAGTATATCAAAGTCTCTATTAACATCTTCACTAATTCTCTCTATGATGATTGTTCCATATGATGGAAATAATTTTAATAATTTCATATACAAAGATGAAATTTTTTCAGCTGAAACAGAAATTTTGTATGAATACATATCTCCATTATCAGTATTTTTTAATTCTATTTTAGTTCCTTCTATAGGGTACACATATTCACTAGGTACTATTCCTAATGGTATATTAAATTTATCTATAATAATCCTTCTTGATTTTATCTTATTTAAGATCCTTCTTCTTCTCTGACTCTTTTCAAAATAACTAAACACGATAAGTCTCCGCAAAAGATGTTCTCATTATAATAATAAAAAACAGAATTTTGTCAAGTGATATTATAATTATATACAATAAAATAAATTGATTTATAATCATATTTTTTTTATTATTTTTTCATATAATGCTTGACTTTTTTAAAAATATTTTTATATTTATGCATATTTATTTATGGGGATAATATATAATTTTTTAATATTCTATATCCGATTAATATATAGATATTAGTTTTGAGTTTATTTATTGTGGATAATTTATTTATTGGAAAATTAAATAATCTATTGTCTAGAGTCTCTCTTGTAGATATACTTAGAGACAGATACAAAGTAATACATAGAGGCGGAAATAAATATACTGTACAATGCCCTTTTCATAAAGACGGACAAGAAACTAATCCTTCTATGTCTGTTGATGATGATAAAGGAGTATATAAATGTTTTACATGTGGTGCTAAAGGTAATGTCATTACCTATCTTAAAGAAAAAGAAAATAAATCTTTTAAAGAAGCAATACAATATTTAGGCAATAGATTTTCAATTGATGTAAGCGATTTTTTTTCTGCTAAAAGTTCTCAAAAAGATAAAATATATTTAGAAAGCAGAAGAATTAATAGAATAGCCTGCAACTTTTTTGGTAAAACCCTATTTTTGAAAGATAAAGATGGAAATTATTTTTATAAAGATGCTGAAAAATATTTAAAATCTAGAAAAATACCTTTCAGTATTATAAAAGAGTTCAAAATAGGATATGCACCGCCTAGTTGGAATGCTTTGATGAATGCTCTTACAGAGAATAAAATTACAGTAAATAATATGAATATATTAGGATTAACAAGTGTAAGTAAAAATAATCCTAATCATTATTATGATACTTTTGTAAATAGAATAATGTTTCCAATAATAAATGAAAGAGAAGAAGTGATAGGTTTTGGAGGAAGAAGTATAGACGGTAAGGAGCCTAAATATTTAAACTCCAAAGAAAGCCTAATATTTAAAAAGAAATCTTCTTTATATGGTATAAATATAGCAAAATCATATATAATGAAGCAGGATGAAATAATATTAGTTGAAGGATATATGGATACTATAGCATGCCATAAAATGGGTATAAAAAATGTTGTAGGATCTTTGGGTACGGCAATAACAGAAGAGCATGCTAATGAGATAAAAAGATACACAAAAAATGTGGTATTAGCTTTGGACAGTGATGAAGCTGGTATTAAAGCTGCTAAAATGGCTATAATTACATTATTAAAGCTTGATTTGAAAGTGAGTATATTAGTTATAAAAGAAACTAAAGATTTAGATGAATTTTTTACAGTTTATGATAGAAATCGGTTTGATATACTATATAAGAATAAGCTTAATTGGTATGATTTTGTTATAGATAGCGAAGTAAAAAAGGATATTAATTCCCTATCTATAGAAGAAAAATTGGAAGTTATCAATAATTTTTATAAATATTTGGATGCCGTAAAGAGTGAAACTGAGAAACAAATGATAATTTCATATGTGGCTTCTAAACTCTATATAGATAAAGAAGCTTTTAAAAAGGATTATTTGAAAACACATAAGGTAAATCAATATGGTTCTGACATCAAAAATGATAAAAAAATAAAAAACATAGATAATAACTTTTACTATGAAAATAGTTTAATATATTTACTTGCTTTGAATCCTTCTTTAATTAAGGAGGCTGAAAGAGAAATTAGTGTTGATCTTATTAAGAAAGATATAACAAGGGAATTTTATATAAGACTCTTAACTCTTAATAAAGAAGCAAGCATAGAAGATGCTCTCGCTGTACTAGGTAATGAGCATATAGCTAATCAGATTCTCAGCAAGAAAAAATTATATAGTGAAAATATATATGAAAAACTGGAGGAGCTTATTATTAAAATTAAAAGCGGCTACATAGACTCAAAAAGAAAAGAAGTTTTAGAAAATAATTCATTAAATAACATTCTTAAAAGTAATGATGGTTTTGAGGCCATATGTGAAAAAGCTCGTGAAATACATTTACTTAATAAGCAAAAAGAAAAATTACATCAAGGAAGTGATTTATGATGACAGAAGAAGATTGCGATCTTTTGATTAAAAATAATGAAAAAATTAGAAAGCTGCTTGAAAAAGGAAATGCCAATAAATATCTTACTTTTAAAGAGATTAATGGTGCCATTGATAATATGGATACCGATGTAATGGATATATTATTCCAATTATTAGCTGCTAGAAAGATCGTTATAGTTGAAGACAAAAGAGAATTTGAAAGTCTCTCCAAAAATCAAAATAAAATTGATGATGCTGCTAAATTTATACATGTAGAAGATAAAGTAGGAAATAATGATGACCCTATCAGACTTTATCTTAAAGAAATTGGAAAAGTTAGCTTACTTACACATGATGATGAGGTGGATTATTCTAAAAAAATAGAATCTGGGGAATCTGAAATTGAAAGTATTATTTTAAATACTCATCTTGTTGTAGGAGAAGTACTAAATACAATTAAAAATGTACAAATTGGAAAGGTATCTATACATGAGATATTAGAGCCGCCTAGAATTTATAATGTTTCTACTCAGGAAAAAAGAAAATTAGAGAGAAAATATAAAAACTTTGAAAAAGAATATGTGGCATTAGCTGAAAAATATCTGTCTTTGGATAAGAGAATTAAAAAGATTACTACTCAAAAAACAATTAAAGCTCTTACTAAAGAACAGGAAGAAGTTAAAGAAAGTATAGTTAAGCTTTTAACTAAAGTTAGACTAAATAGAATGGAAATAGACAGAATAGCTGAAAAGCTTAAATTCTATTTGCATAGAATAAATCAGATAGAAGAATATTTTGAAAAACTCAAAAAGAGATATTATAAAGAGATATCTGATTTTGAAAACTATTATAATGAAATAGAATCTGGAAATAAAGATATATACATAAGGCTTGTAGATGAATTTAATATTACTCCAGAAGCTATAGAGGCTGTTATAACTAGTTTCCATAAAGCACAAATTCGTATGGCTGATATTTATGATGAGGTTCGTATTGATAAAGAAACTTTAGTAGAGTGGGTTCGTAAAATAGATTCTGCAAGAAGAAAAATTGCTCAGGCTAAAGATCATATTGTTAAGGCTAATTTAAGACTTGTTATTGCCATAGCTAAAAAATATGTTAATAGAGGTCTTCATTTCTTTGATTTAGTACAGGAAGGAAATATCGGACTTATAAAGGCTGTAGACAAATTTGAATACAAAAAAGGCTATAAATTTTCTACATATGCTACTTGGTGGATTCGTCAGGCTATTACCCGTTCAATAAGCGATCAAGCTAGAACTATAAGAGTACCTGTTCATATGATAGAACAAATTAATAAAGTTCAAAGAGTATTAAGACAGTATATGCAGCAGCATGGAAGAGAGCCTTCTATACAAGAAATTGCAAAGGCTTTAAGTTGGCCTGAAAGCAGGGTAAAAAGCGTAAGAAATGTTGCTAAAGACCCTGTATCTTTGAATGCTCCTATAGGCGATGAAGAGGATACTATTTTAGGAGAACTCATTGAAGATAAAGAATTTGAAAGTCCTCAAAACATCACAACTTTCAAAATCTTAAGAAAGCAGATTGATTCAATACTTGACAGTTTGCCAGACAGAGAGCAAAAAGTTATAAGAATGCGTTTCGGACTTGTTGATGGATATTCTCATACCCTTGAAGAGGTTGGATATGTATTCAAAGTTACTAGAGAGCGTATTCGTCAGATAGAGGCTAAGGCTATAAGAAGATTAAGAGCTCAGTCAAAGAAAAAAGAATTAAAAGATTTTCTTGATTCTTAATATTTAAAATTAAAAATTTCAAAGGAGGCATTTTTATGTCTCCTTTTTTTATATATATCATAAATAAAAAAAGCTTGGGTGGGTATGCTTTTTCTATATAAATAAAATTAAAAGTTCAAATTAAACAATAAAGCATAGAGGGCGGGGAATGTAAATAGACTATTGATATATAGTTGTTTTTTATTATTTTTATATTAAAATTGGAATAAATAGTAATTTCTATAAAAAAGGAATTTGTATGAAAAAGTTAGTGTTATCTGCTTTAATATTCATTTCAATATTTACTAAATCAGCATTTACAGAATTTGAAGCTAGTATATATGTACCTATAGGTATTGCTTCCACATTTCCTAATATAGTGGATCCTAAACGGAATTTTGTAAGAAATATTTATTTAAATACGACTAAACCAGATACGAGTTTTAATATTGGTGTTACTGGAAATTTCGGGTATAGATTCAATATAAATGAAAATAATGCTATAAGTATATTAACTGAAATAGGATATTCAAGACTTGATTTCGCTTCTAGATTTAAAGCTCAAACTGATAATAATTACGACAATATTAAAATATATAATGCAAGTCAGAATTTAGTTTTTCATACGCTCAATATAGGATTAATGCCTAAATATGCTGTTAATCTTACATCTTTACTAAAAAATATTAATCCAAACTATGATGGTAAAATGGAGCTTAATATAGGTATAGGTTTCGGAATGAAAATTGCATTGGCTGGTGAATATTATAATACAATGAATAATAATGCTGATGAAAATTATAAAAGTCATTTGGCAGAAAAATATTCATTCAAAGATATAAAAAGAAAATTTGATTATCCGTTTATACCATATATAAAACTTCAAATTGATGATTATTTTTATTTTAATGAAAAGGTAGCATTTTTATTCGGTATAAGTTTAATATATAATTTTGATATATTTTATGATATTGCTAATATGTCTTATGAAGATTATAAAAAAATATATGAAGGATATCCAAGTATTGGAGGTGGTCCTGTTGGTTACTATGAAAATTATAATATTAAAAAATACGGTTTTTCTAGTTTTGAAATAGCTTTCAATTTAGGTATGAAATTTGGAAATTAATATATTAGGCAGATAACACTATAAATTTAAAAAAACTTGGGAGGGTGTGCTTTTTCTGTATGAGTATAAAAAATAAACAAAATTAAAAATACAAATTAAATAAAGAAGAATAGAGGGCGGGGAATGTAAATAGATTTTAGATTTATTCTAATTCCCCACCCTTTATATTTAATACTTATTTTCTACTTTAGAATTTTATTTATCTTTATTGCCCTAATATGAATAAGAACACCCACCCTAGTATTATTTAAATTTAATATGCTAATTAACGCACGATTAATATTTTATACAAATAAGCGTTATGAGTAAAGCATCTTCAATTATTCAAAAAATCAATTTACCGTGCGTATTAAAATTTTTTGATATATGCCTTGTGTTATGATAACTATTAATTGAAATTTTATCATTTTGATGTAATATTAAAAAATTCATAGTTTATTTTTTATAAAAGAGGAATATATGCAAAATAATATTGATAAGGTTTTAATACTAGATTTC
>CALXXQ010000031.1 GCA_944392715.1 uncultured Brachyspira sp. | reverse complement strand
TATCCTTATGGAAGAACATTGATAGATATAGGCGGAGAAGATGCTAAAATTATAGTATTTGATGATAATTTCAAAGCAGACATAAGAATGAATGGAAACTGTGCTGGAGGAACAGGTGCTTTTATAGACCAAATGGCTACACTTTTAAATGTTCATCCATCAGAACTTTCTTTACTAGCTGAAAAATCAACTTCTATTTATCCAATGGCTAGCAGATGCGGTGTATTTGCTAAGACAGATGTACAAACACTTATAAGTAGGGATATACCTAAAACTGATATAGCTAAAAGTATATTCCAAGCTGTTGCAGTTCAAACTGTTAATACTTTAGCTAAAGGTTTTGAGATTAAGCCTAAAATATTATTTACAGGCGGACCTTTAACATTCCTTCCAGAATTAAGAAGAACATTCTTAGCTCTTTTGGATGCTACTGAAGAAGATATGTATACAGTTGATCACCCAGAATTAACTGCTGCAATAGGAGCTGCTTTCGGGGAAAAAGAAGAACAAACTGTAATAAAAGTTTCTGAGTTTACAAGATTAGTTGAAAACATTTCTGCTGATGTAAAAATAACTAATTCAAAAACAAGAGAAGCATTATTTAATAGCCAAGAAGAATATGAAGCTTGGAAAGAAGAACATAGCAAAGATAAAGTAAAATCTGCTGATGTATCTACAGTAGAAGGAAAAAATACATTCTTAGGTATAGACTCTGGTTCTACTACTACAAAAATCGTTATTATAGATGAAGACGGACAGGTAGTATTAAGACATTATAGAAATAATAATGGAAATCCTGTAGGTGCTGTTACTGACGGACTTACAGAGATTAAAAAAGAGCTTGATGAGAAAAATATAAAAATAAATATAGCTAGAACTGCTGTTACAGGTTATGGTGAAGATTTAATAAAAGCAGCATTTAATATGGATGAGGGTATAGTTGAAACTATGGCTCATTATAGAGGTGCTAAGGCTTTCGATAAAGATGTAAGCTTTATACTTGATATAGGCGGACAGGATATGAAAGCTATATTCATTAAAGACGGTATTATAGAAAATATTGAAATTAATGAAGCTTGTTCATCAGGATGCGGTTCATTCATAGAGACTTTTGCACGCGGTATGGGTTATAAAGTTGCTGATTTTGCGAATATTGCTTGTGAATCTGCAAGTCCTTGTGATTTAGGAAGCCGCTGTACTGTATTTATGAATAGTAAAGTAAAAAAGTCTTTAAGAGAAGGTTCTTCAGTAGCTGATATTTCTGCTGGACTTGCTAAAAGTGTTACATTAAACTGTTTTACTAAAGTATTAAAAATTACAGATACTTCTGTTTTAGGAGATCATATAGTTGTTCAGGGCGGTACTTTCAAAAATTCTGCAGTATTGCGTTCTGTAGAGAAGTTCTTAGATAAAAAAGTTATTCGTCCTGATATATCAGAGCTTATGGGAGCTTATGGATGTGCTTTGCTTGCTTTAGATACATATAACACTAAAGAAGAAGATACTACATTCATAGGTTTGGATAATTTACAGGAAGCTAATGATTATGAAAGAAAACAGCTTACTTGTAAGGGTTGTGAGAATCTTTGTACTGTTACAAGATTAAAATTCAAAGATTTAAAATCATTCTATACAGGTAATAAATGTGAAAGAATTTTTTCTAATAAAGGTACAGGCAAACAAAAATATGGTATGGACATTACTCAGAAAAAACTTTCATTACTCTTTGACAGACCTTTAGCTCCTGCTTCTGAAGATATAAAAGGTGTTATAGGAATACCTAGAGTACTTAATATGTATCAGAATTTCCCATTCTGGGCTACTATACTTGTAGAATGCGGATATAGAGTTCAATTATCTTCTCCTTCAAGTATGGCTATAGCTGAAAAAGGCTCTGGTACAGTTATGAGTGATAATATATGTTTCCCTGCTAAAATTGCTAATGGACATATATATGATTTAATAGAATCTAAAGTAGATAGAATATTCTATCCTTCTGTAGTACTTGAAAAAAGCGAAGATGATGGAAGTGTTAATAGTTATAACTGTCCTGTAGTTACTGGTTATCCAGATGTAATAGACAGTTCTATAAGTCCATTAACTAAATATGGAATACCTTTTGATGCTCCGACAATTTCATTCTTAAATGAAGATTTATTATATAAAGGCTGTAAAGCTTATTTTGTTAAAGTTTTGGGAATAGATAAAAAAGATTTTGACAGAGCTTTCAAAATGGCTTTAAAAGAACAGGTAAGAGTTAAAGATGAGTTAAAAGCAGAAGGTAAAAAAATAATAGAATATGCAAAAGAAACTCAAACTCCTACAATATTGATAGTTAGCAGACCTTATCATATAGACCCTCTAATCAATCATAAAATACCAGAAACTATTGCTTCATTTGGTATTAATGTTCTTACAGAGGACGGTCTTGATATAGATCAGTCTCTTGCTGATGTACAAGTATTAACACAATGGTCTTATCCTAATAAAATGTTTAAGGCTGCTTTATGGGCTGCTGTTCAAAATGATATGAAGCTTGAAGTTGTACAAATAAATAGCTTCGGATGCGGTCCTGATGCTACTACTTCTGATGAGATAAAATCTATACTTAATGCTTATGGTAAAAATCCTACTTTGGTAAAAGTTGATGAAATATCAAGCCCAGGAAGTATTAGACTTAGAATACGTTCTATGATAGAAAGTATGAAGATGAAAGGCGATTTCATACCAAAAGAAAAACCAGAAAGAACTATTATTAAAAGATATGAGAAAAATGATAAACGTAAAATATTAGTTCCTAAATTTGCTCAGTTCTATGATGCTATGATACAAACTCTTTTGGCAAGAAGCGGATATGAGCCTATAGCTTTACCTGATCCAGATGTTGAATCTGTTGAATTAGGTTTAAGATATGCTAATCAGGATATATGTTATCCTGCAACTATTATAGTAGGTGATATTATAAGAGCTGTTCAAAGCGGTAAATATAATCCTGATGAAATAGCTGCTGGTATTACTCAGACAGGCGGACAATGCAGAGCTAGTAACTATGCTTCACTTATAAAAAGAGGATTAATTAATGCTGGATATCCTGATGTACCTGTTGTTACTGTAGGACTTACTGTTGTTAATGATCAGCCTGGTTTTGAAATATCAAAAATGGATTTGATGAAAGAAGGTATTGTAGCTATGCCTTATGCTGATGCTATATCTACAATGTATTATTATACTGCTGCTAGAGAAGTTAGAAGAGGGGAGGCTTTGGCTCTTGCTAATAAATATATAGCTTTACATCCTAAGGATTTTGCTCTTAAACCTACTGATAAATTATTAAAACAAGCTGTAGCTGAATTTAATGCTATTGAAACTAATGATTTTGATATGCCTAAAGCTGGTTTAGTAGGTGAGATTTATGTAAAATATAATAACTTTGCTAATGGCGATGTTTGCGATTGGCTTATGGCTAAAGGTGTTGAGGTGATAGTTCCTCCTGTATTTGACTTCTTTGTACAGAAAGTTATAAGTGAACAGGTTAATAAAGAAACTCATGCAAGAGAAGTATCTTTCCTTGGATATTATGGATCTAAACTTTCTGAGAAATTAATAGATGTTAGAATAGATTCTATAAATCAAATAATGTCTAAGTTCAAAGGATTCAGACCTGCTCATCATATAAGACAAATAGCTGAAAATGCTGCTAAAGTTACTGCTATGACTAATCAATTCGGAGAAGCTTGGCTTTTACCTGGTGAAATAGCTACTTTCGCAGAAGATGGTGTTAATAATGTACTTTGCTTACAGCCATTTGGTTGTATTGCTAATCATATTATAGCACGCGGTATAGAGACTAGACTTAAAACTAGATATCCTGATTTGAATCTTCTTTATTTGGATATGGATGCTGGTGCTAGTGAAGTTAATACTATAAACCGCTTAGAGTTCTTTGTACGTTCTGCTAAAGACAGCATGAATTCTGCTATTGTTAAAAATTATGTTAAAGAATCAGTTGGTGAATATGCTAAATAATTTTTAATATAATAAATAATTAGAATTATTAAAGGTTTACAATTAGTTTTAATACTATTTGTAAACCTTTTTTATATAGAATAGTTATTATTGTAATATTTCTTTATTTTTTTATAAAAAATCATATAAAAAAGTAAATTTATCTAATATTTCTGTAAAAAAAATTGACAAAATCTATAAATTATATTATAATATAAATATAAGGTAATTTTAAGGAGTATGTATGAAAAAATTATTTTGCTTAATATTTGCTTTTTCTATAATTGGAAGTTCTTCTCTTTTTGCTGATTGGATTGTTCCGCTTAATCAAGTTCCTAGAAGAGTTATAAATGCTGCTAAAAGATATTTTCCTAGAGCTAGAATTTGGAAAGTTGAAATGGATGATGGTTTATATAAAGTAAAACTTAGCAATGGTTTTGAATTAGAAATTACAAGAGGCGGAAGAGTAATAGATATAGATGATTAATTATTATTTAAATATAAATTTTATAAGGCCTATGAATTATTATAATTTGTAGGTCTTTTTATTTTATCATAATTACTTAGTATTGTTGCTGTTTATAATATTAAGTAAAATAATTATATATAAAATAAAAAATATTTGACTTTATAGTATATTTTATTATTATAAATATATATAATAATTATATTTAAGGAGCTTTTTTAATGAAAAAAAATATTTTATTCACATTATTATCTTTAATATTTGTGATTATGATATCTTGTGCAGGAGGCGGTAAAGAGAGTTCATATACTGACGGGGTTTATGAAGGATCAGGTACAGGACATCAAGGACCTATAAAGGTTTCAGTTACAATATCTAGTAATAAAATAGAAAAAATAGATGTATTAGAAAAAGCATACAGTGATTTTTCTGATATGGCTGTAAAAAAAGTTATAGATGAAACTATTAAAAAAAATACAATAGATGGAGTAAATACTGTAAGCGGTGCTACAAGAACTACTAAAGGTACTATAGAAGCTATTACAGCAGCATTGACTCAGGCTGGAACTATAGGAGCATCTTCAAAAGAAACAGTTGCTAAAGAAGATATTACTGTAGATACTGATATTGTTGTTATAGGTTCAGGTGGTGCTGGGATGAGTGCTGCTTTAAGTGCTAAAGAAAGCGGACTTGATGTTACACTAATAGAAAAAATGGTTTATTTGGGAGGAAATACTGTAAGGGCTAAAGGCGGATTAAATGCTGCTGAGACTAAATATCAAAGATCACTTGGTATTGTAGATACTATTAAAACATTTATAGATGATACTATGAAAGGCGGAAAAAATATAAATGATCCTGAATTAGTTAAGTATTTAGCAGAAAATTCATCAGATGCTATTGAATGGATGGTATGGGAATAAGCTTAAAATCAGTTGTATCAAGCGGAGGAGCAAGTAAGCCTAGAATGCATGCTCCTGAAGGCGGCGGAGATGCTGGAAAATATATAATAGCGGGGCTTCAAAAACAATTAGAGCCTAAAGGTATAAAAATATATACAGAAACTAAAGCTACTGAAATAATTATGAAAGATGGAAAAGCTTCTGGAGTTATTGCTGAAACCCCTAATGGAAAAATGACTATAAATGCTAAAGCTGTTATCATTGCTACAGGAGGATTTAGTGCTAATGAAGATTTATATACAAAATACAGACCTGAATTGAAAGGATTTATTACAACAGGACATCCTGGCGGTACAGGTGATGGCATATTTATGGCTGAGGCTATAGGTGCTACTTTAGTTGATATGGAACAAATACAGATTCACCCTACAGTAGAACAGTCAAAAAGTGAACTTGTTACTGAAGGACTAAGAGGAAGGGGTGCTATACTTGTAAATCAGGAAGGTAAGAGATTTGGTGATGAAATGGGTACTAGAGATGTTGTTTCTGCTGATGTATTAGCTCAGCCAGGAAGTTATGCTTATATTGTTTTTGATAATAATTTGAGAAAAAATATGGCTACAGTTGAATCAATGGTAGCACTTGGAATAGTTACTGAGGCAGCTACTTATGATGAACTTGCTCAAAAATTAAATATGCCAGCAGATGCATTCAAATCTACTATGGATAAATGGAATAATGATGTTAAAGCCAAAAATGACACTGAATTTGGAAGAACTCAGGCTATGGATTGGACTTTAGAAGAAGCTCCTTATTATGCTATAAAAATTGCACCAGCTGTTCACCATACTATGGGAGGAATAAAAATTAATACTAATGCTGAGGTTATAGGAACAAATAGTTCACCTATAAGCGGTCTTTATGCAGCTGGAGAGGTTACAGGAGGTATTCAGGTGCTAACAGACTTGGAGGAAATGCTATTGCTGATATAATCATCTTTGGAAGACAGGCAGGAAAAAATGCTGCATCATATGCTCAGTCTTTTAAATAAATATTCTTAATTTATTAAATTATAAGACTTGTAAGTTACATACTTGCAAGTCTTTATTTTTTTCAATCAATTAAATATTTATATGTATTAAATGTTTTGTAAAATATACTTTGTATGTAAAAACCACTTATAATGTACAAAAATACATTATAAATGGTTGTAATTAATCATGATTTAATATATAGTATTCTTATACAGTATAAAAATATACTGTAACAGGAGTACGATATGAAAAGTTTTCAAAACAAAATTTATTACAAAAAACTCATAAAAAACATATTAGATAATATAAGGGAGGATGATTATTTTTACAACAAAAAAACTAATTGGGAGGAATGGGTTATAATGCGTGTTGATATCAATAATGCTATAAGTAAATTAGATAATATTGATATATCAAATTATAATGTTAAAGTTTTAGAGAGTATATTAGATATTTTAAAGGAGTATTAATAATAATGTGTAATTTATGTCCTAAATACTATACTTGTAAAAAGCTTTGTAATGATGTTTTGAAAGAGATTAATAAGAGTTTAGGAACTAGGAAATCTAATTCTGATAGGGCAGACAGCAGAGAAACTGTATTAACTAATGAGGATTTGGATAATATATTATATTCAAATTCATTGACAGATAGCGAATACAGTAGGGTATCAAATTTAATTATAGCTATATTAACACCTAAACAAAAAAGAATAATGAAATTGTTTGCACAAGGAAAGAGTCAGGAGGAATTAGCAAAAATACTTAATGTTACTCAGTCAGCAGTATCTCAGTATTTGAGTGCTATAAAACGTGAGATATCAAAGCAGTTTAGTATAGTTATAAATAGTTAAAAATTAAAAAGGGAGACATTCAATTAAGAATGCCTCCCTTTATTATGGTTAATATTACAAAACTAATTAAATATTAATTATTGTAATAATCTAAGAGCACCTTGTGGTAACTGATTAGCTTGAGCAAGCATAGACAAGTTAGCTTGGTTAAGAATCTGGTCTTTAGCAAGTTTAACTGATGCTTCAGCCATATCTGTATCACGAATTCTGCTTTCAGAAGCCTGCATATTTTCGAATCCAACCATTAAGCCTTGAGCTGTCATTTCTAATCTGTTCTGATAAGCAC
>CALXXQ010000030.1 GCA_944392715.1 uncultured Brachyspira sp. | reverse complement strand
GAAGCGGTGCTGCTGCTATAATTGATTTATATAATAATAATTTGCTTTTCAAAGGAAGTGCTGAAAAAGTAGCAAATATATTAATAAAGCATGTAAGATTTCATAATATGAAAGCTGAAAATATAGTATTAGCTAGAAAATTATATTTCCCAAATGAAAAGTTTGTATTAAAAGACAGAATTAATGAAGCTTTAAAAAATGATACTATGGTAGAACTAAGAAATGAACTTGCTAAAGAAGTTAAAGGTTACGGACTTAAAGAAGCTAGTCATTTTCTTAGAAATATAGGATTCGGACAAAAGATAGCTATACTTGACAGACATATAATGCGTGTGATGGATAAATTAAGTATATTGCCTGAAGGTATGACTCCTAAAACAAGTCTTACAAAAAATAATTATCTTCAATGCGAGTCTAATTTAGTTGAATATTCAAAAAGCGAAAAAATACCAATGGAGTATTTAGATTTCGTATTTTGGTATGATGCCACTAATGATATTTTTAAATAATTATTAATAATTGAAATAATTAAGATATAATATTTTTAATCCTTTCAAATAATGACTGCTTTTCTTCTTTTTGCTGTAATGATTTATAATCTATATTTTCATTATTGCAGAATAGAATTGCAATTTCTATATCATTATTTGCAAGTTCTATTATATTTTTTAATATTAAATTCTTTATCTCATTTGATTTATTATTATTGTATAATGCTATAAGTTCAAATGCACATTTAGTATAATTGTTAACATAATAATAAGCTATTGCTCTGTTATAAATGGCATGCAAAAAACTATTATTTAATTCTAAAACTTTATCATAATAAGATATAGAAGTATTATAATCTTTATTATCAAATGCTGTATTTGCTAAATTATAAAGACTATTTATATGCAAATTGTTTTCACTTTCCTTTTTGAATTTTTTAAATTCAAATACTTGTTTTTTCATCGTATTTAATTTTTTCTTATATGCTTTATTAAATTTATTAATTCTATTTTTTGAGCTTTTATTATTCTATTATTTATTATTATTCCTACAAGAGTGAATATTATTATTATTACAGTCAAAAATGCAAACAAGAAATTCATAATTTTATTAGATGATTTTATAGTTTCATTTAATGATGTTTCAAGATTTCTATTATAATTATCAAATACATTTTTTAATGATTCTTCTAAGTCATTAATAGATGAGCTTCTTAATATTATATTATTAGTAGCAGTTTTATTGCTTGATATTTGTCTTATTATCATATTTGTGTAGTAATCTTCTTTGGCTACTATTATATTATCTAATGATGGAGTATAATTAGTAATTGAATAATTCAAGATTTTTTCTACTTCTTGATTATGACTGATATATATATATATATTTCTGAATACTAATATTGCTATTATAAATAGAATAGAAAAATTAAGTATATAATGTTTATGGAGAAAGATTAATAATCTGCTTATATATCTTTTTTTTGAATGTTCTTTTATTTTATCTATTCCTGCATTTGCTATATTTTGAAACTTTCCTTTAAAATCCTGTTCATCTAAATATTTCTGAAATTTATCTATATTTTCTGATGTGAAATTTTTTGCTTTTTCAAAACTTTTTCCTGCTGTATCTTTTATTTTTTTTATATTTTCTTCATTTATATATTCTTTAGCTTTATTTGTAATATTTTCTTGTAAATTTTTGAATTTATCATTTTGAGATTTTTTTGAATTATCATGTTTTTTATGATACTTTTTTCTTCTTATTTTATTTTTATGTATTTTATTATTTTTTCTATTTTTATTCATTTATATATCCTTAAGAATTTTTTATGAATAATATAGCATATAACTGTTTTATCCTTATTTTAACATGTGTTCGTTTTAATTTAAAGCAGGATTTTTTATTTATATGCAATATTGATATTTTTTATATTTTTATGTATATTAAATTATTTTATACTAATTTATATAGGGACAATATTATGAAAATCAAAAAGTTTATAGCATTTGTAATGCTTATTGTTGGTTTAAGTAGTACTTCTTTATTTTCTCAAACAATAGGGGAGCCTACAGGAAATGCATTTTTAGATTATATGCATGGAAGAAGTTTATTTGGCATTAACTTTGGACCTACATTATATGCTGGTTTATTTGATATAGGGATTGGATTAGCTGAACCTACAATTCAAAATATTATTGATAATATGACGCAGGGTATGGCTAATGATTATATCGATACAAAACTTAAGCATTATGCTTTTGGTTTAGGTTTCAGTTATGATTTTGCACCTCTTGATTTTATGACAGTAGGTCTTGATATAGGTTTTTCAGTTGGACAATTAAAGATTGATAGATATGATATTAGTTTCAGTACAGTTCCATGGTCTTTAAATGTTAAATTTTTCTTTGGTAAAAATGCTCCTTATGGTTTCTTCTTATCTCCTAGAATAGGAGGTACAGCTGTTTCAATGAGCGGAAGTGCTTTAAGAGAAGCAGGAATTGCTGATATATATTCCCAAGGCGGATTTTATTTATCACTTGAGCTAGGATGGAGAATACAGTTATTCCCTAAAACTGGAGCTAATTGGCCTGTGCAGATTGGTATAGATATTTCATTATTTGATATAGGTTATTATGTTGTTCCTTGGACTACTCCTATATCTGCAGTTGAACAATTTGCTCAATTAAAACAATTTGAAGTATATGCTAATATTAGAGGTTTATTATTACCTAGACTTGGTATTACATTGAGATTCTAATTTTAGCTTATAATATATTTTTTAGCCTGCTTATATTTTTATATATGCGGGCTTTTTTATACCGAAAATAATTTTATATATATTTAAGTTAAGTATAAGGCAATTATTATGAATATTAATATATTAGATGAAAGTATTATATTTGAAAATAAAAATTCCTATCCTGCTTTTCCTAGCATTATAAAATTGGATAATAATAGATTTTTGATAAGTTTTAGAAATGCTCCTAAAATAAAAAAGCATTATTCTCATCTTCATTCATTAAGTAAAGCAATGCTTGCTGTTTTTGATATAAATAAAAATGGGGTAGAGAAAGTATTTGAATTTGCAGAATATGATGATGCAGCTAAACAAGATGCCCAGCTTTTTAGAATAGATGAAAAAACTATAATGGCATATTATTTTAGATACACTTTTCACCCTATGAATGAAAAAGAATTATTCAAAGATTATACTTTTATAGAATATGATAATACAATAGCTCTTTTAAGCGGAATAGGTGTATGTATTAGTTATGATAATGGAAAAACTTTTTCAAAGCCTTATATTATAGAAGTTAATAATATGAAGAATTTTGCTATTAGAGGAAGTATGTGCAAATTAAATGATGAAGTATTTGCACCTATATATGCATATAAACAAAATATAAATAAAAATAATTCTAAATATCAATGCTATATTATTTCTACTAAAGACTTGATTAATTGGAAGCTTAAAAGTTTTTTATGTGAAACAGAGTTTAAAAAGATTAATAATAAAAAATCAAGAATAGAATATGTAGAGCCTTCTTTATTGAATTATAAAAATAATATAATAGCATTTATAAGAACTCATATTAATAATGAATATGGGCTTACTTCTATAAGCTATTCAAAAGATAAAGGCAAAACTTTTTCAAAACCTATTTTCACAAATATAAAAGGATATCCTCTAAATCCTATGATTTTAGAAAATGGAAAATTACTTCTTACATACGGCTATAGATTAAAATCTTATGGAGTGAGAGCCATTGTTTTTGATAATCCTGATGATATTTTTGATATAGAAAAGATTAATTATAAAGCAGATAATGAAGAAATTATAATAGATTCTGATATGAAAAGTACAGACTGCGGATATCCTTGGAGTATTGAAAATAATTGTATAATATCATGCGTATATTACGGATATAAAGATAAAAATAAATTTAGAAAAATATATATGAAAAGGTTTACATTAATTTAAAAATATTGTATAAAGTAAATATAACTATATAATAATGAATATTAATAGTGATTTTATAGGAGGTGTTTATTTATGGATGATAAAGATATTATGGATCCTAGCGTTTACCAAATAAAGGAAAATGATTGGAAAGTAGAAGAAATCGGAAACACTATAATTTATAAACTTTTAGCATACAAATTATCATCTTGGAGCGAGGATACATATTTAGTTATAAAAGTTAATAAAGAAAATAATGATAAACAAGTAATAATAGATTGGAACAGTAAAGATTTTGTATTTGCTGAGCATAAAGCATTTTTCAGATTCGATTATGATTTACCTGATAATTTAGATTGCAAAGCTAGTGAGAATAGATTAAGTTCTATAGTTTTAAAACCTGATTATGTTTATGATAATCTTCTTGATTGTAATATGCTTATAATAAGGGCTTCACTTGAAAAGAGTAAAACTACTAGAATGTTTGATGTTTCAAAGTTTAAAGATATAGTAAAAAAATAAATTATAAAATTTAAACTATAAAAAAATGGTATTAGGTTTAAAAACTTAATACCATTTTTATTTTGTATATACCTAAACAACTACATTTTGTCAAAAATAAATTTTTTAAATTTAAAATATTTGCAGGGCTTTGCCCCGCACCCCACTTCTTTTGTTGCCACAAAGAAGCAAAAAGGCTATATTTTAGCTTAAATTTAATATTTTATCTTACATGTAAGACGAAATTAGTATTGTTTAGTACTAATTTTATACTTGCTCTTTTTGCAACTTTTTGCGGCGGGAAAAAGTTGAATAAAAAATTGACGAAGTTAAAATTTTTAGTATTTTCATTAAAATTCTTTTATTTTTTCTTTGTTTAAAGTTTTTATTAATGCTTTTGCTATTTCTATAGAAGCAATTATATCATCATAAGATGCATAACAGTAATGACTATGTGCATATCTTGTTGCTACACCCAATACAACACTTGGAGAACCTAAATTAGTTTTATGATAAACAGCTCCATTAGTAGAACCTTTTTCACGAACTATAACTTGATGAGCTAAATTATTTTTTTTAGCTATCTCTATAGTATATTTATTTAATCTAGGATTTGTTATCATACCTCCGTCAATTACTCTAAGCTGAGAACCTCTTCCTATAGCACCATGAGCTCTATCTCCATAATAGAAAGTATCATCAGCAGGAGAGCCTTCAAATACTATTACTAAATCAGGCTTTACTTTATTAGCAGCAACTGCAGCCCCCCTAGCACCTACTTCTTCCTGTGCTGTCATCATTCCTACTAAATTTACATCTAATTTTTCATCTTTTAATGCTTTTAATGTTTCTATCACGCATAAAGCACCAACCCTATTATCTATTGCTTTTGCACATATACTTTTAGTTCTGTCATCATATCTGAAATCAACATCTGGTGCTATAGGGTCTCCTATCTCTATTCCAAATATTTTTTTAGTTTCTTCTTTACTTCTTGTTCCTACATCTATATACATATCATGTAAAGTAGGGAGTTTTCTTCTATCTTCATCAGTCATAAAATGAGGAGGTTTTGAACCTATTACTCCTTTAACATACTCTCCTGATGAAGATTTTATTACAACAGAATTAGACACTATATTTGGTATATGCCATCCTCCTAAAGGTATAAATGATAAAGTACCATTATCATTTATATGTTCTACCATAAAACCTAATTCATCTATATGGCAGTCTAATGCAACTATGGGTTTAGTTTTATCTATTTTTTGAAGCCCTAAATATAGATTATTAATTGAATCTCTTTCATTATCTATAAATGAAGTATTCTTTTTTATAATTTCTATAACATCATCTTCAAAACCTGAAGGTCCGAATGCATTTGTTAAATCTTTCATTAAATTTAAAACATCATTCATAAAAATTCCTTTATTTTACTCTATTTGATATTTATTAAAATTATTGATTTCAAATATAATAAATCATTTGTATAAAATATCAATTATTAAAAAATATTATAATTTTTTAAATATGATTGTATTTTTATTAAATATAGTATAAAATATTATAAAGAGTAAATAAAATTACTTGACTTATACACATTATATATTATAATTTACAGGATGATTTTAAGGAGTTAACATGAATAGTGCTATATCAAATCAAATACTTGTTTTTAAGATAAATAATGAATTATATGGAATAGATATTCTTAAAGTTCAGGAAATATTAAACTTTATGCAACCTTCTCCAATTCCAAATTGTCCAGATTATTTAAAAGGTATTATTAATTTGAGAGGTACTATAATTCTTGTTATAGATCTAAGAGCAAGATTCCATTTTGATGAGCCTATGAATCCTGAAAACTGCGTAATTGTGGTTGTAGCTATAGGCGATAAAAAATATGGTTTAGTTGTTGACTCTGTATCAGATGTTCTTACTATTAATAGTGAAAATATTCAGGAAGATATAGATATGCATGTTGGTATTGACAGCAGATATATAATGGGTTTGGTTAAAGCTAATGAACAGATGATAATTTTAGTTGATATAGATAAAGTATTCATTAAAGATGAGCTTGATGATTTGAGTACAGCTATCAATAATTCTATAGTTAAATAATATATGTCTTCACATAGAATACTTAGAGTAAATGAAAATATTAAGCAAACTCTCTCTATGATTATTATGAGAGAGATTGAAGATCCTAGAATTAAAAATAATCTTGTTACCATTACAAAAGTAGATACTGCTAAAGATTTGAAGAATGCAAAGGTCTATTTTGTATGTTTAAATGAAGATAAGCAAAATGAAGTTCTTAATGGACTTAATAGTGCTAAGGGTGTAATATTCTCATATCTTAAAAAACAGCTTACTATTAGATATGTGCCTAATTTGACTTTTCATTATGATAAAAATCTAATAGAAACTAACAAGGTTTTAACTAATATAAACAAATTAGATATACCAGAAGAAATTCCTGAAGATAATTAAAATTTATAATAAATTAAATATTAAGGGCTTACTAATGGCTATTTGTAATGATATTGATATAACTACAACAAAAGAAAAAATAGTAGAAAGATTGGCAAAAGCTGAATATATTACTATTACAGGACATAGAAATCCAGACTGCGACTGCATATGTTCTGGGCTCGCTTTATCTTTGATTATTAAAAATGTATTTAATAAAGAGGCTTATGTTGTAAATACTGATAAAATGCAAAGAGATTTGAAAAATGTTCTTTTTGTTGATAAAGTAATTTTTGATGTTAATGAAAATACATTGCCTAAAAAAGATGTTTTAGTGGTTCTTGATTCTGGTGATATAGATAGAATAGGATGGATTTCAGAAGTTTTAAATGAGTATAATGAAGTGATATTTATAGATCATCATAAGGTTAGAAATATTAATGGTGTTACTATGTTTTATGATGATACTACTGCAGGTGCTACTTGCGAGATAATATTTGATATATTTCAAGATTATATAGAAAAATTTGATTCTAATATAGCAACTCTTCTTTACTGCGGTATTTGTACTGATACAGGAAGCTTTATATTCAGTAATACAACAGATAGAACTCTTCTTTATGGCTCTAAACTTATGGGGGTTGGAATAATACAAGAGAATCTTGGTAATGTTGTTAGAAAAAGATATACTAAAAATGATGTTTCTGCTTTAATTGAAATATATGAAAAAATGGTAATAGATGAAAATAAAAAAATAGGTTATATATGTTTAGAAGATAAGATTTGCGGAATTAATATTAAAGAGCTTGCAGTAAGTGCTTCAGATACTCTTATACAGATGGATGATGTATTGATTGGATTTATAATTCATGAGGGTGAAGAAAATTTTAGAGTGAGCATTAGAAGCAGATGTTCTAAAAATATCAGAGAAGTTGCTGAAAGTTTCGGCGGCGGAGGACATCCTAAAGCATCAGGTTTTTCTGTATTGAAAAAAGATTATACTAAAGAAAAATTAATAAAAGAAATAAATGATAAATTAATCGCTTTAATAGATTCCTAATTTATGACAAAAGATAATATCATTATATATACAGACGGCGGATGCAGAGGAAATCCAGGTCTTGGTGCTTGGGCTGCAATACTTATAAGTGAGAAACATAATCTTCGTCTTGAAATTGGAGAAAGTGAAGATAATACCACAAATAATAGAATGGAAATGAAGGCTGCTATTAAGGCTCTTGAGAGATTAAAGCATTCGCATAATATTAAGCTTCATAGCGATAGTGCATATTTAGTTAATGGCATGACTAAATGGATATATTCTTGGCAGAAAAACAATTGGATAAAAAGCGATAAGAAACCTGTTGAAAATAAAGAGTATTGGTTAAAATTAATAGAACTTTCTAAAAAGCATAATATAGAGTTTATAAAAGTAAAAGGTCATTCCAACAATAAAGAAAATAATCGTGCTGATGAAATAGTAAATATTCTTATGGACGAGCATATTGAAAATGGTAAATTAGCTTCCTTTAATGAAAAGACAGAATATTGCTGATATATATTTTAGGGCGGTAAATGAACTCTAAATTTAAATAAAATTTAGGGTGGGTGTTATAATTTCTAAGTTAGGCAATAAAAAAGTTATGATTAAAAATTCAATATGAAATAATAAGAAAATAGGGTGGGGTTAGAAATAAAGTTTAAAATTTTTTTTAAATTCCCCGCCTTATATTTTTTCTGCTTATTTTGGAATTATTAGTAAAAATTTTATTTATGTATTATTTAGAAATGATAACTCCCGCCCAAGCTTTGTTTAAGTTTTTAAAGTAATTAATAAATAAAGGACTTGCAATATATACAAGTCCTTATATTTTATCATTGATTTTTAAATTTCTTAATTTTTTCCGAAATGAAATCCTATACTTAATAAAGCTCCAATAGAATGATGCTGACTTATATTTCTTCCTGCAAATAGTTTTGGAGCATCATTTTTATTAAAAAACATATATTCATAAAAAATATTAACACCCACTGATAAAGCACGATTATCATATGTGTATATTCTTCTCTCTGCAGATAAGTTAACATATAATGATATTGGAACTTGACTAGGTTTTTCACTAATACCGCCTATAAAAGGTATAAATTTAGCACCAGCAGAAAGTCCGTATACAAAATATTGATTCGTATTTATAGCATTTGGCAAAAATATAGGAGTTAATACAAATTTTAAAGCTAATCCTGTATTAATACCTATTATACCCATTTGATTTATGTTATTTATATCTTTTCTTGTAGATAAAGTACCAACATTAAGTCCTGTATCAAATAATAATTCTATACCTTTTAATCTTTCTCTTATTGGAAAATGATATCCTAATTGTAAATTTATATCTCCTCTTCCTTCAGGCACTGATTCGGTTAAATCTGTGAAACTTCCTACAAATCCTAGTTTACCTGATAAATCTAATGCAAATTCTGCAAATATATTATTTGACATTATTAATATAGCGGTAATAATTGTAAATATTTTTAGCTTCATATTTATTATCCTCCTTATAAATATATAGCGGCATTTAATATGTGATAACTACAATAATTATAGTTATAATTAATACCCAAAAAAAATCTTATTTGATGATTACTATTAATGTACTTGTTGATACTATTTGTAATAATAATTATATTGTACTTTTATTTTTTTACAACAATATAGAGTTGATTTTTTACAATAAATATAATATTTGTATATATAAAAACATATTTATTTAAAATAATGTTACATTTATTACAAATAATATAACATAACTTTTATTTTATCAATAAATTTTAAATTAAATAAAAATGAATATAAAAATATTATAATTATGTAAATAATTTTTTAAATTCCCCGCCCTATATTTTTTCTGCTTATTTTGGAATTATTAGTAAAAATTTTATTTATGTATTATTTAGAAATAATAACCCCCACCCAAGTTTTTATTAGATTTGGAATTTATTTAACGCACGATTGATATTTTTTATGGATGCAGTTTTTGAAATGCATTTTATTTATATTTTTTATCACTTTACCGTGCGAAAGAATTAACATAATTAAATTAACATAATAATGCTTTACAATTTTTATTATTTTTAGTATAATGATTTGAAAGGATTATATTATGTATACTTATTTTGTTATTAAACGCATATTAAAAGGCATAATCATGTTTATTATACTTATGTTTATGTCATCTGCTATATTCAATACTGTAAGCGAAAAAACTCTAAAAGCACAAATAGAAGAAAATATCAATGCTGAAGTAAGAGGCCTTAGTAATATGCGTACTGAAGATGTTGAGAATTTTATAAAAGAGAGAAGAGCATATTATTATGATATATATTGGCTTAATAGAAGCATAGGAGAGAGAATATTTATAAGAGCAGTTAATACAATAACTTTTCAATTCGGCAAATCTGCTATAATGATGGATTCAAACGGCAATAGAGATGTTATAAAAATAATAGGTGAAGCTTTACCTCGTTCTATAATACTTTTTACAACAGCATCAGTTATACAAATGATAATAGGTTTGATAATAGGTCTTATAAAGGCAAGAAAAGCAGGCGGATTATTTGACAGAACTACAAGTATTATAACTATGATAGTTTATGGTATGCCTACTTGGTGGCTTTCTATGATACTTATAATGATTTTTGTTTATAAGTTTAATTTATTTCCATCAGGCGGAGTTCATTCTATACCAGTGCCTTCTGGAATAATGTATTATTTAGATATGTTATGGCATATGGCTTTGCCGCTTTTAACATTAACATTAATAGGTTTTTGGGGACTTTCATTTGTTGTAAGAAATATAGTATTATCCACATTGCAGGAAGATTATATAATGGCTGCACGAGCTAGAGGAATATCTGAGAAATCTGTTTTACTTGGACATACTTTGAGAAGTTCAGCTCCTCCAATAGTAACTATAACTTTGTTGGGACTTCTTGGTTCTATTGCGGGTTCTATTATATTTGAAGGAATATTCTCTTGGCCTGGTTTGGGTAATCTTTATTGGATATCAGTTCAGCAAAATGATATACCTGTACTTATGGGTAATTTAGCTATAACCACAGCACTTTATCAATTCGGATTAGTTGTTCTTGATATATCTTATGGATTTTTAGATCCTAGAATTAAAGTTGGAGGCAAATTGTAATGCACGATAATATTAAGAAAAAACTTGCCCCTATAATAGAATTTTTTAATGAGTTTAAAAAAGATAAAACAGGTGTTATAGGTTTATGCATACTTGTTTTAGCCATCTTAGTATCATTACTTGAACCTTTACTTTTAACTTATAAAGAAGCTCCTAGAAGATGGAGAGATATAACTTATTGGCAGGATAATCCAGCTTCAGCACCTCCTGAATGGCTTAATATTTTTCAAAAGGAAAAATCAGCTATAACAACTGATATAAAACCTATAAGTATTGAAACTAATTATATAAATGGAGAATTGAATTATAAAGCTGTATTTGAGTATGATTATAAATTTGATAAATCTCCAGTGGATTTAATTTTTCATGCTAATGTCAATGGTTCTACAGGATTAGTTTGGAATGTAACAAGACCAGATGGTGCAGTAATTACATTATCAGATAGTTTACATAATATAAACGGGGATTTAAGAATATCGGCTTTCAATGATTCAAAAAATAGAATATTTAGATTTTATAGAGAGTCAGTTCCTAGGATACTTGCAAGACAGATTGATACTCTCACAACCAATCCTATGAAGATACTTTTTAATACTAAGAAAGATGATATGGCTAAAGATTTTAAAGCATTGAAAGGTGTTTATAAATTTGAAGTAAGCGGTAAATTCTCAGAATCTAATTCCAGCTTTGAAGATCCTTATATGGTATTGGTAGGATCTATGTCTGGTATAATGGGTACTGATAATATGAAAAGAGATATATTTTCAGGTTTGGTATCAGGACTTAAATGGGCATTATTTATAGGAATAGCTACAAGTTTCATATCTGTTATAATAGGTGTAATGTATGGAATAGTGTCAGCATATTTCGGCGGATTTGTTGATAATGCTATGCAGTTTATTTATCAGATATTTATAGGAATACCTGTACTTCCTGTTATGATAGTGATGAGTGCAATATTCAAACCTAGTATATGGACTATGATAAGTATGATGATATTTTTCTCTTGGACTGGTTCAGTTATGACAGTTCGTTCTATGGCTATGCAGCTTAAAGAAGAAACATATATTGAGGCAGCAAGAACTATTGGAGCAGGGCATTTTAGAATAATATTTAATCACCTAGCACCTTTGCTTTTACCTTTTTCATTTGCTTCTATGGCTTTGGCTATACCTTCTGCTATAGTTTATGAATCTTCTTTATCTTTACTTGGACTTGGAGATGCTTCTATAGTTACTTGGGGCCAGATTCTTCATGATGCTATGAAAGGTTCTGCTGTTCTTTCTGGGCTTTGGTGGTGGATAATACCTCCTGGAATTTTAATTGCTGTTTTAGGTATGTCATTTGCATTTTTAGGTTTTGCTTTGGATAAGATACTTCACCCTAAACTAAGAAGCAGATAATTGATTTTTTATTGAATATGATTTAATCTTTATAAAATTATATATAAGGATAATTATGAATTTTATAAAATCAGTATTTTTAATTTTATTTATGATATTATTTATATCATGCTCTAATAATAAAAATGATAGTGAAAAGTTTGATATTGTACCTGTAGACTCCACTAAATCTTTTGCTGTATTAGGTTATTGTGTGCCTGCTCCTGAAAACTCTATGAATGTTAAATATGCTATTGTTAATAAAACTATAGCTGAATCTAATTTTGATTATAATAATATTAATTATTATTACAGAGCTTCAAAAAATTTGGATGAATTATTAGTATTTTATAATAATCTTAAAGAATATAAAAAGAATACTGATGAAGAATTGAATATAGAAATAATAATACAGACTAATGATAAAAATGAATATATTGCATATTGGAATGTTGATGGAATATACTATTCTTTGTATTCTAAAGAAGATAAAGATATTGATGATTTATCTTTTATATTAATGAGAAACAAAGCTTTATAAATAAATGAATATTATTCTATTATCATTTAAAACATTTATGATATTCATTTAAATCTATATTATTTTCATTAGCTTCATAAAAGCATAAAGCATTTTCTATTTTTAAACCAAAATGTTTGAAGCTTGTTGTTATAGGAGATAGAAGAGCATTTGTATTATACTCTAATGAATCATAAAAAGATTTTTCTCCTCCAGCTGTTGTTATTATTTGGAAAATTTTTCCTTCCAAGCATTTACTTTCATTTCCATGAAGCAAATCACTCAAAACATTATCCTGCCACTCTTTTAAAAGACTTGGAGTACTGAACCAAAATAACGGAAATTGAAAAATTATTTTATCTGCTTCTTTTAATAAATCTATTTCACTTTTTATATTTTCTTTATTTATTTTACCATCTTTATAAATAGTGCTTAGATTGTGAATTCTTACATTATTAAAATCTTTTATTGACTCTAATAATTTATGATTAACCTTTGAATCGTTCCAATATGTATGAGCAAAAATTAATAATACTTTCATTTAATATATCCTCCATATTTTTTATAATTATAACATATTATTAAAATTATTAAATATTTTGTTTTTTTAATTTTCTATAAAGTTCATTTCCATAATATGATATAAATATGAATAATCCCATTATAGATACATAGTCCATAAAGAAAAATACTACAGGCTCTTCATAATTAAAGAATGCAAACTCTACAAGTAAAAACATTTTATTATATAAGCCTCTTTTTATAAATGAAATAATGCCATATAAAGCTATTAATGAAGCTATTACTATGGATATCTGTTTTTTTATATTTATGAATTTTTTACTCATATTTATAAACATACCCCAATGCATTCCTAAATGTGCAGACATAAATATAAATCCCCAAGAATTTGAAATCATATGTAAACGTCTTGTGAACATTCCGCTATTATGAATATTAAGAAAACCTAATACCCTTTGAGAAAATAATATTCCGCTTATCATAAGTCCTGCCATACATATAAAAAGCATAGTATTGATGAATGTATTCAATGCTCTGTTAAAATTGTATTTTCCTTTTGGTAAGTTTTTATACCAATTAAAATTTAGTATATGATGAAGTATAAAAAATATAAAAAGTGAGAAGCCTAAATATTCATGTATAGCATCTCCTGTAAAATGATATGCCATTAGAATGAAAAAAAGCAAAGTCATTATTATATCTACAATTATTTTAATTATTTTCTTCATAAATAAGTCCTCCTTTTTTATATATAATATAATTGATTAATTTTAGCATATACCTAAAGAACTATATTTGCCAAACTTCTGTGTATTATAGGAATGTTATCAACTTTTTTGTCGCACAAAAAAGTTGCAAAAAACGCATATACTATAGCCTTATATTTTAATGTATTAAAAGTAGTTTAATACATTAAATTTTAGTAAAAAATGCAGCCTTTTTGGTTCTCGCTGTAGGCGGGCTTTGCCTGTGCCAGCAAAAGAACTGGGGTGTTACTAAGTATGCATAGCGGTTGGGCTAGTCCACACAAATAACTAAATTAAAAATTGTTTGTTTGACAAACTTAAAAATTTTTAGTATATACTAAAAAGACTATAAAATATTTATTAATTTACTTTTAAAAAACATACTATTTAATTTTAATAATTTAATTTTCTCACCCAATCTACAACTTTACTTTTTGAATTTTTTACTTCTGGTCTGTATACTGCTATAGGGTCCAATACTTTGCAGTTGGCTGGCAGTAATTTTTTTAAATCTCTTATTGTTCTTGAAAGTCCTCCTGTTCCGTGAGTACAAAATGGTATTATAGTTTTTTTTGATAAATCATAGCTTTCAATGAATGTAAATACTGCCATAGGACATGTATACCACCAATTTGGAAAGCCTAAAAATATAATATCATAATCATCTATATTATTAACTTTATCACTTAATGCTGGTCTTTCATTATTATCCCTTTCTTTTCTAGCCTGATTCAAACATTCATTATAATCACTTGAATATTTATTTTGTGTTTTTATGCTGAATAAATCTCCTCCTGTTTCTTCCTGTATCCAAGTAGCTATTAATTCAGCATTGCCAGGAGAAAGTACACTTGCAGAAGTTTCAGCATCTACATCAATAGAAGCAGGATTTTTTACTACTGTGTTATCTGACCAAGTGAAATATGCTATTAATATTTTTGAACCGTTTTGAGTATAATTAATATTTTCTGTTTGTTTTTCATCATTCTTAATTTCTGAATTTTCAATATTAGAAACTATGTAATCTGTTTTTATTGTTTTTTCAGAATTATTTTCTTTACTGCATGATGATAATATAATTATTGATAAAAGTATAAAGATTAAATTTTTCATAAATCCTCCTTAAATAGATTTTTATAATTTATGATTAGTATTAAAGTTTTATTTATTGTTTGATAATTCTCCATACCACCAAGATGCTGTTACACCTCCATCCATAAGAAAATCGCTTCCAGAAATAAATGATCCTCTATCAGTCATTAATAGTTCAGCAACATTTGCCACATCGTCTGGTGTTCCTGCTCTTTTAGAAGGGCAAAGATCCAACATTCTTTTATACATTGCGCCTCTTGGACCATTTAATTCATCATTAGCTAATGGAGTAATTATTATTCCTGGACTTATTGAATTTAATCTTGCTCCTCTTTTGCCCCAATTACCAGATTCATACATTACTCTAAGACAATTGCATCTTTTTGATAATTGATAAGCTTTTAATGTATCAGATGCTTTTTCAAGTATAGGCATAGATAATAATTCTTCTG
>CALXXQ010000029.1 GCA_944392715.1 uncultured Brachyspira sp. | reverse complement strand
ATGTATTGTTGTTTTCGCATTATAAATTAGAATAATTAAATTTTCAACAAAATATTTTTAACAATAAAAAAAGTGCATACATATAAAAAATATGCATACACTTTTTATAAAGACTATAACTATTTTGTTAGTAATTTTATTATCTCTTCATTTTTTCCATATTCTCTAGCATAATACAATGCATCATAATTACCTCTTTTTATACTTTTATCAGCACCAGCATCTAAAAGCATTTTTGTCATCTCTAAATTTCCGTTACGGCAAGCCGACATCAATGCTGTCATATCATAGTAATCTTGAACATTTACATTGGCATTATTTTTAAGAAGCACTTTTACAGCATTAATATTATTATAATCAGCTGCTTCTGTTAATGCTGTTTTCTTATCATAATTTTTATAATTTACATCTGCACCATTATCAATAAGATTTTGTAAAAAAACTTCATTGGTAGAATAGGCTGCAGCATTTATTAATCTATAACTGAATAAAGTTTCTTTATTAATAAGCTTACAACCCTTCAAACTTTTATCCAAAGAATCAGAACCATTTTGAAGTAAAATATCTGCTATATCCTCATGTCCATACATATAAGCATAAATCAAAGCATTGGCTTTATAAATATTTCTTTTATTTATATCAGCTTTATTTGCAATTAGTATTTTTACAGTTTCTTTATAGCCTTTCATAGCAGCATACATTAAAGGTGTTTTTTCATTTTTATAATCTCCATCATAAGCTATATTAACATCTGCTTTATTTTTTATTAAGAGTTTTACCATTTCAATATTTTCTTTTCTATTATATTCTAAAGCACAAAATAATGCTGTCCTTCCTCTAAAACCCTGATAATCAATATCAGCACCATAACTTAAGAGTAGTTTAACCATTTCCATATTATTATTATCAGCTGCAAGTATCAATGCCGTATCTCCATCATTTACTACAGTATTAACATCTGCCTTATATTTCAAAAGAAGCTCAGCCATTTCTATATTATTATCCATAACTGCATGTGATAGTAATGTAAAATCTTCATAATCAAGATTATTAATATTGACATTATATTTCTTAAGAATATTCTCAGCTTCTTTAATATTGCCTTCATTAACATAATCTATTAATTTTTCATAAGCTTTAGTTTTATTATCCGTTTGACTGTATAAGTACATACTAAATAAAAATAAAATAAATATTAGTTTTTTCATAATTCATAAACCTCTTTAAATTATTAAGCTTTTATTTATCTTTTAAAAATACCATTATAATAGGAGCTATAAAAGAAAAAATAAATGAGTAGATACCATAAATATAAATGAAGCTGTATATTTTATTATTTCCAATCACTGCCTTGTTTATATTAATATTATTCTTAAATATCTTTATTATAGACTTTATATTTTGTATTATTATATATATTAAATTAACAGCTATTATTATATTAAGAACTGCAATAGAAATTTCATTTATTTTATTTTCAGAAATAATTACTCTGTATATACTAGTACTTAACACTAATATATTAAATAATAATGCTAATATCGGAAATATTGTATACATTGCCTTTGTTATAACTCCAGCTTTATAATCAGCTCTCATAAAGTATAAAGTAAAAACAGATAAAATTAATAATACATTATAAATTATAAAAGACTTAGTATTGTCAAAATGTCTTATAGGTTCATATAGTAATGCAAAAAATAAAGCGAATATTAAAAATGAATATATAAATAATAATCCTCGATAAATATATATTGATAAAACAGTTTTAAATCTCTTTTGTATAAATTTATCGTATATAAAAACAAAAAATATTCCAAATATCAGTATAATAATTTCTGCTGCTATAGAAAATAATATTATATCTCCAAATTTAGTAAAACTATTAGATGTATTATTTTTTATATTAAAATTGTTATCTGCTAAAAGTATTATAATAAAAAACATTATATAAGCTAATATGCTTTTATTAATCATTATATTAGATTTAAAAAATTCAAGTATATTAGGTATTTCACTTTTTAAAGGAGCTGAAGTAAATATGCCAAGCAAAAACAAAAGTAAAAATGATAAAAATGTTATTAGTATTGTTCTTTCATTAAGATTTTCAAAATTGCTGTTTACACTAAATAAAAATGAGTAGCAAAAAAAGTAAAAAACTTGAAAATAAAAACTATTAAATACTGTAGTAAAAATTAAATATTTAATATGATCAGAATCAAGCAATAACATTTTTATATTCATAGGAATAGAAGAAATTATCATTAATAGGAAATATAATATTTTGTTACTGTTTTTATCAATAGACTTGTTTTCTGACATTTTAAATCATTTCCGAATTTTAAGTATTTTATGTATGATAAATTTTTAAGCATTATAAATTAATACTAATAAATTTTAAAGTATTGATAATTTTTATAAAAAAATATTGATAATTTAACATATCATGTTAAAATAATAATACGGTTATATTTTTGAAATCAATCAATCAATCAATCAATCAATCAATCAATCAATCAATCAATCAATCAATCAATCAATCAATCAGGATTTGATTGCTTTTAATATTTTAAAATTAAAAAATAGGGGATACTAATTATGAAAAAAACATTAATTATTTCATTACTATTTATATCTTTGTTTTCTGCTAATCTTTTTCCAGCATTTGAATTATCATTTATTCCAAAATTTGCAATGCAGTTTAATTTACCTGTAGTAAATTCATCATCATATAGGCTTATAAATTATGTTAGTTTCGAACCTAAATTAGATATAAATCTTCAGCTAGGATATAAATTTAAAATCAATAATGATGTATTAAATGGTATAAGCTTATTATTTGATACGGGATTTGACGGCACTTTTATATCAATAAAAAATCCTTACAATTATCAAGTAAATAAAATAGATGTATTTGGATTTTATACAGGTATAGGATTGAAATTTGAGTTTAATGCATTTCAAAGTTATTTAGCTTTGCCTGCTAATATGGCATTAGGTATAGCAGCAGGTGCTAAATATGGAGCATTCACAGGAAATGATTTAAATTTGAGTAGGATACCTATATCAGTTTATACAAGACTTACATTTGAAGATAGATTCTATCAAACAGAAAAATATGCTTTTTTAGTTTCTGTTGATTTATTTTATGAATATATGTTCTTTAATAAAAATGATGTTAATAAGCTTTTCTATATGTATGATGTAAAAGATTATCATTCAGTTGGTGCTGCTATTGGTGTTGGCATGCTTTTTGGAAATAAATAATAATTTTTTATTTTGCTATTGATAAACCTGCCTAAAAACTAATAGATATTATAACTGATATTTGAGCTGACAACTGACGAAGTTCAGTTGTCAGCTCTTTTTTTATGAGTTTATGGCTGTTATTAATAAACACTTTTTATTAGTAATAATAAAAAATTAATATATTAATATCTTTACAAAGTTTTTATTATTTGTATAATATAGCAGCTAAAAAAATTACAAGGAAGTTATAAATGTCTGTAAAATGTGTTTGGTGCGGAAAAGATATTAAAGAAATAGAAGGGCAGGCTACTATGGATACCTGCGATGAATGCGAAGATTTTTTTGAAGATCATATTGATGATATATCAAAATCTTTGAATGAGCTTCTTAAAAAAAATGAGGATTCTTCTTCAAAGCCTACAGAAAAGAAGGCCTGGATAAGTTATTCTCTTATAACAGCAATTCATATGTTAAGTTCCAGACCATGTATAGAGTTTAAAGATTCTAAATATAAAGATTTTATTACGGATAATAAAAAATGAGAAAATTATATATAATAACTTTTATGTTTTTATGTTTTACAGTAAGTTTGACTCCAAAATCTCAGGATAATTTTTACTGTGAATACTGCGGAAATAGATTTAATTCTGTTAGGATATTAACATCTCAAAATTGTATGCGTCATCCTGATGGTAATTATAAAGGAAAGCATAAACTTTATGAGGGAACTGAAAAAGATGAATATACATGCAAATATTGCGGGAATAAATATAAAACTATAAAACAATTGACTTCAGCAAAATGTATGCGTCATCCTAATGGTAATTATAAAGGATATCATTCACCAGCTCTTTAAAGTTAAATTATTGATTTATAATATATATGTAAAAAAAAAGGATATTTTTATGTGTAATTATGATGATAATGAAAGAGAAGTTGAAATAGTAAATAATGATCAAGATTCCAATAATAAAAAATCATTAAATTCAATATCTTCTTGGATTCCCTTTATATTAGCATTGATATATACAGTTTCTCCTGTTGATTTCATTCCAGATGTTATACCTGCATTAGGCTGGGGAGAAGATGCATTATTTTTAATTGTATCTGCTATGCATGGTGTTCAAAATACTTTTTTGGATAAAAATACTTCTATATATAAGATAGTCAAATATATAAAATGGGCTTCATTTATATTTGGAGCTATAATTATACTTATATTAGTTTTGCTTATTATATTAGTTTTTAAAGTTTCAACTAACTAGAATTATATATACTATAATTTTCTATATTTAATTTAAAAATATAAATTCCGATTATAAGATAGTTAGAATATATTTTAAAGATAGAAAGATGGAAGAGATAAAAAAATATTGGAATGAATTTTTAGATATTATAAGCGAAGATGATGAATTTGCTGGTGTTGCATTGCTTAAGGGAAGTGTTTTTCTAGCTGAAAATGAGAATAAGGCTGATATAGTATGTTCTGGAGATTTTACTGCCGCTCATATCAAAAAGGATTTTTTAGATAGGATAAAAGATTTCTTTGAAGATAAATTAGGTCATAATATAGATATAGATATTAAAGTAGATGCTGATATTGTGAATAAATATCTGCATATTGAAGAAATTGATGAATCTGATAATAAAACAGAAAATAATTCTGATAAAAATATATCAGATGCATCTAAAAAAGAAATTTCCAAAAATAAAACCAATTTAAATAATTATTTCAGATTTGATAATTTTATACAGGGAAATAATAATAGATATGTATTTGAGGCTGCTAAATATGTATCATCCAATCCTGGTAAAGAATATAATCCTCTTTATATATACGGAAGTGTTGGAATAGGGAAGACTCATTTGCTTCAGGCTATAGGAAACAGCTATATAGAGAATAATCCTAATGCTAAGGTTTTTTATATAGACGGAAGCGGTTTTAGAGATGAGTATGTATCCGGACTTCAAAATAAAAAGCCTGAATTTTTTAAAAGAAAATATAAATCTTTGGATATGCTTTTATTAGATGATTTGCAGCTTCTTGAAAGTGCTCAGGAAACATCTAAAGAATTATTTGAAATATTTCAGGCTTTGGATAATGCTTCAAAACAGATGGTATTTGTAAGTGATAAGCCTCCTAAAGAATTAAGAAATATAGAAGCAAGATTAAAAAATAGATTTGAAAAGAGTCTTATTCTTTCAATAGCGCCTCCTCAATATGAAACTAGGCTTGCTATAATAGAAAGAAAATTATCTGATTTGCATACTAATATAGATGAAGATGTTATGAAATATATGGCAGAGAATATCACTACTGATGTAAGAAAAATTGAGGGTGCTATAAGGGCATATTTATCAGTAAGAGATTTGATGAAAATAACACCTGATATAGAACAATGTGAAAAATTAGATATATTCAAAGACTATTTTACAAATAAGCCTAAATTAAGCAATGCTACAATAAAAGAGATAAAAAAAATGGTATCAGATTATTATGGTATAGAAATATCATCTCTTGAAAGCAAGGATAGAACTAAATTCATATCCAAAGCAAGGCATGTAGCTATATATTTGGCATGTGAATATTCAAAAAAATCGGTTACTGAAATAGGTTTAGACTTTAATAGAGACCATGCTTCTGTTATACATGCCAGGGATAAGGTTAAAGATGAACTTAAAACAGGTTCGCATCTATTTTCAGAAATTAATGAAATAATATCTAGTATGTCATAAAAATATTAAAATAAATCCGAAAAAATATTGACTTTTATAGAATTTTGTATATAATTTGGGAGTATTGTTAAATTAATACAATTTTTCATAAACCTCCTTATCACCCTGATGTTTTATACAGGGTGATACTTTTTTAACCCTAATTCTATACTATATCATAATTAAACTCATTTTTTATTTAAATGTCTAAAAATAATACATTTTTATATCAATTAAATGTATAAAAATAATACATACTTTGATGCAGCTATAATATAATGATTATCAATTATAATTACATATATATTTTTATAGTTTTTTATATTATACTAGATAATATATAAATGTATTTTTAGTCTTAGTATAAGAAATGATATATTTATATGTTTAATATGTAGTGTAAAATTGATTTTTTATTGAAATCATACATATTTTAATATTATAAAAATACAATTGGCACATTTTTTGCATATATAACGGCATAAGTAATAAATATTTAGAAGGTTATAAGTTATTAAAGGAGATTAAATGGAAGAGGAAATAAAAGAAACAAGTGAAAGCGATGCTAATGAAGAGACAAATTCAGAAGAAAATGAAATTAAAGAAGGAGAACAATCAGAAGAGATTTCTGAAAATAATATAGAAGAAGATGAAGTTAGTTTATTAAAGAAAAGAATAGAAGAATTAGAAAAAGAATCTGCTGATATGAAAAATAAATATATGTATGCTATGGCAGAGGCAGAAAATATTAGGAAGAGAACAGCTAAAGAAAAAATAGACGGAATAAAAAGAGCTAATAAAGGCTTATTATTATCACTTTTAAATTTTATGGATAATTTTGAAAGAGCCTTAAAAGCAGGTGAGAAGGATGAGAATATACAGGGTACAGAATATTATAAAGGAATAGAATTAATACATAAGCAATTTATAGACTTCATACATGATAATGGAGTTTCTGAAATAGAGCTGCAATCTGGAGATGAATTTGACCCTAATGTACATGAGGCATTAACTATGGTAGAGGTTCCTAATATTGATAAAGAACAGGTAGTTGAAGTTTATGCTAAGGGCTATAAATTGAATGATGAACTTTTGAGAACTGCTAAGGTAGTAGTCGGCAAACCGCAGGCTGCCCAATAAAGAATAAATAAATTACTAGGAGATTTTATGGCACATATTCAACTTTTTAGAGCTTATTACGAGCCTAAGGCAGATAAAAAAGAAAATATACAGCATATAAACGGAGTGCTTCAGGATTTAAGTGATTCTATAAACAATCATATTAAAGACAAAGAAGTAATAAATGTTGATCTTACCACTTCACATTTAGGTAATGGTCATACAGAATACGTTGTCAGCGTTCTGACAAAAGACTAATAACATAGTTTATAAAACAATATTTATATATAATAATATTAATTTTTAATGTTTAAAGAATAGTTAATAATTTAAAGGAGAAATTTATAATGAGTAAAATAATTGGAATAGATTTAGGAACAACAAATTCATGTGTATCAGTAATGGAAGGCGGTAAACCTGTAGTAATAACAAACTCTGAGGGAAATAGAACAACTCCTTCTGTAGTAGCATTTACAAATAAGGGCGAAGTATTAGTAGGTCAGCCTGCTAAAAACCAAATGGTAACTAACCCAGAAAATACAATATTTTCTATTAAAAGATTTATGGGTAATACTTATGCTGAAGTAACAGAAGAGCGTTCAAGAATGCCTTATACTGTTATAGAAGACGGCGGAAAAGTAAAAATTAAAACTTTAGAAGGAAACTTCACTCCTCAGGAAATAAGTGCAAGAATACTTCAGAAGATGAAGCAAACAGCAGAAGAATATCTAGGAGAAACAGTAACAGATGCAATCATTACAGTACCTGCCTACTTTAATGACAGCCAAAGACAATCTACTAAAGATGCCGGACGTATTGCCGGACTTAATGTATTAAGAAGAATAAACGAACCTACTGCTGCAGCTTTAGCTTATGGTATGGAGAAAAAGAAAGATGAAAAAATCGCAGTTTATGACTTGGGAGGCGGTACTTTCGATATATCTATACTTGAATTAGCTGACGGAGTATTTGAAGTAAAAAGTACAAATGGTGATACTCACTTGGGTGGTGATGACTTTGACCAAGCTATTATCGATTGGTTAATAGGTGAGTTTAAGAAAGATACAGGTGTTGACTTGAATAATGATAAAATGGCTTTACAAAGATTAAAAGAAGCTGCTGAAAAAGCTAAAAAAGAAGTTTCAAGTTCATTACAAACTGATATTAACTTGCCATACTTGACAGCAGATGCATCAGGTCCTAAACACTTGAATGTATCTTTATCAAGAGCAAAATTTGAGGATTTAGTAAGAGATTTAGTAGAAAAAACTCGTATCCCATGTGAAAAAGCATTGAAAGATGCTGGACTTTCTACTAGCGATATAGATGAAGTTATACTTGTTGGAGGTTCTACAAGAGTACCTTTAGTACAGGAAACAGTTAAAAACATATTTGGAAAAGAGCCAAACAAAAGCGTAAACCCAGACGAAGCAGTAGCAATGGGTGCTGCAGTACAAGGCGGTATCATAAAAGGTGATGTTAAAGACGTTCTTCTTCTTGACGTTACTCCGCTTTCACTTGGTATTGAAACAGAAGGTTCAGTAATGACTGTTTTAATCAACAGAAACACTACTATACCTACAAACAAAAAACAAGTATTCTCTACAGCAGCAGACAATCA
>CALXXQ010000028.1 GCA_944392715.1 uncultured Brachyspira sp. | reverse complement strand
TAGGCTTTTTAGCTAATGATGAAGCTATTAAAGCTCTATGAGCATCGCTTTTACTCATCTGAATATAAACAGAACCAAAAATCTCTGAAGGTTTAATAGTTATAGGCATAAGATAATCTCCAATAATTGCACTCTACTGCAATATAGAATCTACAAAGTTTTCAGCATCGAATTCTTTGAAGTCATCAACTTTCTCTCCAAATCCTCCGTAATATATAGGCAAAGATAAATAATGAGCAACACTTATAGCAACTCCTCCCTTAGCTGTACTATCTAGTTTTGAAACTATAGCACCTTGTATATTCAAAGCATTAGTAAATACCTTAGCCTGTTCTATACCATTATGTCCTACATTGGCATCTAATACTAATATAGGTACAAAATTAAATTCTGTAAATCTTTCTGTAGCAATCTTTTTCATTTTCTCAAGCTGTCTTACTAAATTTTCCTGATTATGGAATCTTCCAGCAGTATCCACTATAACAATATCAGCATTTGTGGTCTTTGCTTTATCTAAAGCTGAAAATAATACGCTTGCAGGATCTCCAGCCTGCTGACCTTTAACTATAGTTACAGAAAGTCTATTTGCCCATTCTTCTAATTGTTCTATAGCAGCAGCTCTGAATGTATCTGCCGCAGCTAGTATAACCTTATGATCATTTTTTAGTATATTAGCTAATTTAGCTATTGAAGTTGTCTTACCTACCCCATTAACTCCTACTATAAAAAGTATAGTTTTATCTTTAAGTTCTATTTTTTTGGAAATGAATTTAGATATTAGAATTTCTCTTAAATATTTTTTTACTTCTGCAGGTTCTTTTATATTTTCTTTATCTACAGCTTCTCTTAATTTTGAAATAATATCTTTAGTAGTTTCAACTCCAGCATCAGCTGATATTAATGTATTTTCTAAACTCGCAAAAAATTCATCGTTTATTGATGAAGTATTAAATAAAGATGATAATGAAAATTTACTTTTAGAGCTAGTTAAAGATACTTTAGCTTTTCTAGATTTTTTCATTATTACTAATAATAAAATAAGAAGAACTATAACAGCACATGCTATTATAATTATAATATTCAAGTATGGTATTGTAGATTGCATTTAATAATTTCTCCAATTAAATTTTATTTGAAATATTATATAAACTATTAATATTTTTTCAAGTTATAATTTTTATTCATGATATAAAAAAAGCATTGATAATTTTATATTATCAATGCTTTTTGCCTCAAAAGTATATAATTATATTTTTTTCAATTAATTAAAAGCTTGGAAAGAACTAGCTGTAGCATTACATAAAGGGCATTTAGCTGGAGCTGAACCTGCTTCAACATATCCGCAAACAGGGCATAAATAATAAACAGTAGGTAAAGTTTTTTTAGCATTTAAATCCTGCATAGTTTTATTATATAATTCAGCATGTGTTTTTTCAACAGAAGCTATTCTGTTCATTAAATCAGCAACATTTTTATTGTTTTCTTGTGAAGCAACTTTACTGAAAGCAGGATACATTTTTGTATATTCATAAGTTTCACCAGCTATACCGCTTTTTAAATTATCAACATCAGTACCCACTTTAACAGGATTAATTGTAGCAGTCAAAGCTTTAGTTGATAATTTAGAAGATAAAGCCATGTCATTCAAAAGTTTAGCATGTAAAGCTTCAGCTGCAGAAGCTGCTCTGAACATAGCAGCAACACTTTTATTTTGAGCTTTTTTAGCGAATTCAGCATAACTTGCAGATGCATTCATCTCACCATTATAAGACTGCATCATACCGTCTATAGTAGATTTAGCTGTTTGTCCATATACAAAACTAGCAAAAACGAAAGATAATAGGATAAATGAAGTAATTTTTTTAATCATATTTTTTTACTTTTTTTAATATAGTGTTTAGTAAATATATATGCGAGGCAACATATAGCATAAAAAACCTATAATATATCAAAAAAGTAAAATAAATATATATTTTTTTACAAAAAAAATATTATTAAGAAATAATACCAATAAAAAATCACTTTAATATAAAAACTAATATCAAATAAATTATCAATTTGAACATAAAAAAAGACAGTTCACTTTGATGAACTGCCTATATCTCATTTAATGTACTTATAAATATTATTTACGCATTTTTTCAATAACTTTTGCTAATATAGATATACCTTTATCAATATCTTCAGGCTTAGAATTTGTATAATTTAATCTTAAAGTACCCAAACCTCTTTTTGCCTCATAGAATGGCTCTCCTGCCACAACAGCAATACCATCATCAGAAGCCTTTCTAGAAAGCTCAACAGCATCTATTCCTTTAGGAAGAGTAGCCCATATAAACATACCTCCTTCAGGATGTGTCCAATGCATATCATCAGGTAAATATTTATCCATAGCCTCAAGCATATAATTGCATTGTCTGCCGTATAAATCTATTATCTTTTTTATATGGGCATCATAATCATTATCTTCAAGATATTGACTTACAACAACCTGAGAGAATGTACCTGTATGCAAATCTATAAGCTGCTTATAATCTTTCATTTTAGTGTATAATTCTCTATGTCTGCATGCTATCCATCCTAATCTCATACCAGGAGCTACTGTCTTAGAGAAAGTACCAAGAAGTATAGCCTGCTCTCCTAAATATACACCTAAAGACTTTTGATGCTCTCCTTTAAATCTAAGCTCTCCATAAGGATTATCCTCTACAAAAAATGTATCCTTACCTTTCATTATCTCTGCTATTTTTTCTCTAATAGCATTTGTATATGTTATTCCTGTAGGATTTTGGAAATTAGGTACAGAATAAAAGAATTTATTATTATATTTATTTATAGCTTCCTCAAACTCATTTATATCAACGCCATCCTCATTCAAATTAACAGTATGAATATTAGGATTATAAAGATGAAATGACTGTAAAGCAGCCAAATAAGACGGATCTTCAACCAAAACATCATCATTAGGATCTATCAAACATGAAGAAATAATATCTAATGCCTGCTGCGAACCATTAGTGATAAGTATATCTTTGCTTTCTATATCAATACCTTGTTTTTTATATCTGTTTGCAATAAATGCTCTTAAAGGCTCATATCCTTCAGTACTGTTATATTGAAGAGAATAAGCACCTTTAGTTTCTAAAACTTTATTTGCTGCTGCCTTAATTTCTTCCACAGGAAAAGATTCAGGATTAGGCAAACCTCCAGCAAATGATATTAAACCGCCCTTAGCAGCAACTTCTAACATAACTTTAACGAAACTGCTTTGAAAATCTTCTTGTAATGCTCTTTTTGATAATCTTAATTTCATAATACTATCCATTTTAAAAATTTGTTTTATATTATACACTACTATTAATAATAATGCTATATTATTTTTTTATTTTTTATCAATATATTTTCTCGAAACAACTATATAAAAAAAGGGAGATTTTTTTAATCCCCCTAATTTTTACCAAGCTCAATTTTTTATTATATCTTCCAATCAGGGAAACGTTTTATAACAGCAGAAATAATATCAGTTTTATAATGCTGTTCCAAATTCACTAATTTTTGGAATTCATTAAATATAACTCTTACATCATCTTCCGCTTCATTTTCTATAAATTTGAGTAAATATCCCTTATCAAATACTAAATCATATACAACTTTTAAAAGCTTTCTAGCCTGAGCAGAAGTCTCTTTTTTATCAACCATCTTAGATAAATGAGGTATTATACTAAGTAAACCTATCATAAGAGAATTTTTATTTATCTTTATATCTCCTTCTACAGCATCATAATATTCCCCGTCAAGTATCTTCTGATCAAAATATACAAATGATTCAGGACATTCTCTATAATGAAGAAATATATCATCTATAGTTTTTGCAAGCATATCAGCCTTACCATCTTCAAATAATTTATTTACTATAAGATAATTATTCTTAACATGAGGAGAATAAAGCATTTTTAATATTATATTATAATAATCATCTCTTCTTCCGTCCCAAATAGCTTTTATAAATTTCTCTCTATAATTTGAAGAAGGAAGCACCTCATAAACATGTGTATAATCATCAATATCCTTAACTATATCAGAAAGCAAAGGTATGCTGCTGTCAGAATTAGCCTGACTTCTCAAATATATAGTACTTATTATTCTAGCATCATTAGGAGATTTTTTATCTTTTGAAACATTAACAAAATAATTATTCATCTCCTTAGCTTCTTCAGAGTTTAAATTAGGCGTATAAGTTAAATACTCCATATATATCTGATATCTCTCAAAGAAATCATTTGTTTTATTAAATTTAGATAAACTCTCAGCATCATATGTTTCAGCTTCCTCATTATAAAGGAAAGTATTTTTATCAAATTTAACAGTAGTAGAAGCTCTTACAGACTTTTTAGCAGTTTCAAGCCATTTTGTATAAGAAGCCTCAGAAACTACAACAGCAGGTTTTGATGTTAATTCCTGTTTTAAATCTTTTGTAGTTATTGTTTTTTTGTATTTTAAAATAATAGTCAAAAGTTCTGTAGGATTTTCTTCTGCTATCTTTTTTATCTCATTAAGTCTATAAGCCTTATAAACATTTATATCATCACTAGGCAATGTTGTTAGAGATTGTATTGCCATATCAAAAGTCATCTTTCTAATATCTTCCTGAGATACAAATTTTATATTAACATTATTTATATCTATGGACTTTATCTTACCTACTCCGAAATTTCTATGAATAACATATTTATCAACATCATATTGTATATACTTTTCAAAAATATCTATACAATCTTTTGGTTTTTTATTCACATTTGTAATAGTAGATATTTCCTCTATTTTTTCAAAAAGTGTATGATTAGGATATAAAGCCTTATAAACATCTACAAGTCTATGTCTGAAAAATTTTGCCTTTTTATTATTTTGAGCAACTATATCTTGTTCATAATTAAGCAAATTTTTTATAGTTTTTAAAGCATCATTATATCTATTATTCTCAAAATAATAGAAGAATATTATCTTCCAAACATCTATCATTATATTAGAATCTACAAGAGCCTTTAAAGCATTTTCATATTTAAGTAAATAATTATAATTATCAGGTTCATATTCTAATACTTTTTTGATATCGCTTTCTGCATTATTTCTCTCTCTGATTAAATTTCTTTCAAAAGCGATTTTATAATAGTGAACGGCACTATTTATATCCCCTGCCAATTCTTTTGTATGTGCTATCTTTTCTGGAAGCTCAGGATTAGATACATCAAATCTAATAAGCCTTTCCCAAATTTCTAATGCCTCAGAATCTCTATTAGTACTTTGATAATAGCTAGCTAAATATCTTAAAGCATAATCGCTTTCATAATATTCATCTAAAATTTTCTGTGATATAAACTCTACTATATTCCATTTCTTTGCATTTTTAAAAATACCAAGCAATTTCTCTAAACTCATATCTGAATAATTGGATAATTTTAAATTTAAAAATCCATTTGCATATAAAGCAGATATATGATTAGGATTCTTTTCCAACTGTAATTTGGCAGTATCCATAGCTGTATTTATATCATTACTATCATTTATATCATTTATAATACCTGATAAATCAACAAAATATTTAGCAGTATAATTAAGCAGCGGTTTTCTAGTAAATGTTTCCTCTGAAAATATATTTTCCAATTTTTGTAGAGCTTCTGACATATTATCACTCCTTGTCTAATATTTTTATGTAGTATTGCAGCAAGTCCTTATCTATCATAGCCATCTTTCTGCCCCATACCTTAACCTCTTCAACATCAGAATCATCCTGTCTCATAATGAGATATGTAGTTAAAAATGCATATGAAGATAAAAGTTTGGGAGCTATAGTTTCTCTTAATTTTATCTTTCTATAATCCGCTTCCAATCTGGATATATTTTTTCTAAGCTCAAATTCCTCCTGATCGCTTAAAGGTCTTTTTACATCCAGTATATTCATAAGCTCACCATAAGCACTCATCCATAGTATTATCTCTTCCTGACTATTATTATGAACTCCCCTTTTAATAATTATATCTCTTATTTCTCTAACTACTTCTATATTAATATTTTCAAATTCTATACTTAAAGGATCATAAAATAAAGCTTCCCTTATATACATCTTAGATTTCTTATTATCACCCAATTTATCATAAATCATAGCAATATAACTAAGAGTCCTAGAATTATAAGGCTCTACTGTATTTAAATATTCATAAGATTTTAATGCCCTAGAATAATCCTTTAACTCTATAAAAGCATTAGAAAGTAAATGTAATTCCTCCGTGCCTTCAATATCATTAGTATTTCTTTGCATTATCAATTCTATAATTTTATTATAGACATAATAATGTATAGCCTTAATTGCTATTAAATTCTCATCATAAGATTTACCCCGTACAAAAATACTAAATTTTTTATACGAAGAATCTAAAAGCTTACAATATTCTATACAATTTTTCTCTACAGTTTTAAACTTATCAAGCCTATTAATCCAAAATTTTACACAGGATATATTTTCATAAAGATCAGCACATTCAAAATCTTTAGACATAATCCTGTCAAAATCTTCCATGGAATCTACAAATAAACCCTGCTTTAATTTAGTTTCTATAATGTTGAAAATATCTTTAACAGATTCTTTTCTAGAAAATAATTCTTCTTCCATTATATTTAAAATAAACTACTCCCTTAAAGCTAAAAACGTATAGAGATATATACGTATAATACTATAATATAATAAAATAAAACTAAATTGTCAAGTGAAAATAATACTTGATATAGTAAAAAACATAAAAAATATATTAACTATTATTATGATATACAAGTTCGCCTGATTTAAAAACCATATTGCATAAATTATTATCCATACTATAAAGTAAAAAATTAAGATTTTTACAATTCCAAACTATAATATCTGCATTTTTTCCTACTTCAATAGTGCCTATTTCATTTCCCCTATTGATGGCGCAGGCAGCATTGAGAGTAACGGCATTTAAAATTTCTTCTGGTTTTAATTTATATATAATATAAGCAAGCTTCATTATAAACTGCATATTTAAAGAAGGGCTTGATCCTGGATTATAGTCAGTAGCCAAAGCAATAGGAACTCCTTTTTCTACCATATATCTAGCCCTAGCATAAGGCATACTTAAATAAAAAGAAGGATTAGGCAAAAGAACTGCTATTACACCTTGATTTTTTATAACATCTATTGACCTATCATCTGACATAATTAAATGCTCGGCACTAATAGCTTTAAATCTTGCCGCTAAATATGAACCTCCGCTTGTTTCCAATTGATCTGAATGAACTTTTATGCCGAGATTATACTCCTGAGCAGCATTTAAAACCTTATGAGTTTCTTCCATATCAAATCCGCAATATTCGCAAAAAACATCACAAAACTCAGCAATTCCAAGTTCAGATATTTTTGGTATCATTTCTTTACATATCAAATCCACATAGGCGGATCTATTATCCTTATATTCATCGGGTATAACATGCCCGCCCATAAATGTACTTACTATATCTATTTTATGATTATCATTAAGTTTTTTCATTACATTCAATATTTTTATTTCATCTTTAAGAGTTAATCCATATCCGCTTTTTCCTTCAACAGTAGTAGTTCCATATTGAATCATTTTATCTAAAATATGAATTGATTTTTTATAAAGGGAATTTTCTGTTTCTTTCCTTGTATCTCTGACAGTTGATAATATACCGTATCCAGATTTTATTATATCAGAATAATTCATATTGCCACTTACTATATCATACATCTCATCTTCTCTAGATCCTCCATATACAAAATGTGTATGACAATCTATTAAACCTGATGTAACAAAAAGCCCCTTAGCATTGAATGTCTTTTTTGCTTTTTCTTTAATAGAATCTCCAATATATTCTATAATACCATTCTTTATTCCTATAGAAACATTATTATATGTCTTTATATTACCTTGTTTTTTACCAGATAAAGCTTTATTACCTTCTGCTGTAGCTACAGAACCTATATTTTTTATAATAATATCTAACATAAAACCTCTATAAAAAATAATACTATTATTCATATAACAAAATATACTATCAATAGTAATAATTATATTATATTTTCATATTATACTATTTATAACAAAAAAATCTTAAAGCTGTCAAGTTTTGTATTGCTATTTTTTAATATAATCCATTAATCTATCATAATCAGCATTAAGTACAAGATTTTCAGGGAAACTTATAGATTCTAATAAATCAAGAGCATCTTTATGATCTCCAACTTTATATTTTGAATGAGCATCAGAAGTTACTACTATAAGAGATTCATATTTTTTGCAAGTCAAAGCAATCTCTTTGCATATAGGAGCACTTCCTCTTCTAATAGTAAAAGATGATGAATTAATTTCTATAAGCTTATTATATTCCTTGCATAATTTCACAATATATTCTATATCGAATTCAAATTTAGGATTTCCAATATGTCCTAAACAATCTATATTAGGGTTTTTGATTATTTCAGCATATCCATTTGTATGTTCTTTTTTTGTAAGAGGCTGTATTGCATCAACATGATAAGAAGCTACAACAAAATCTAAATAATTAATTACATTTTCACTTAAATCTACTCTGCCATTATAATCTATTATATTGGCCTCGCATCCTCTTAAAAGTCTAACCCCATTTATATAATCAGGTAAACTATGCATAGCTTTAAAATGTACTGATTTTGCACCGTCACTAGAAGCAGGTCCATGATCTGTAATAGCCAAAGCTAAAAAACCTTTATCTTTTGCTGAATTTACCATTTCATCAACAGTACTATAAGCATGTTCGCTTACCAAAGTATGTGTATGCAAATCAGCTATTATCTTCATAAATAAAATACCTATTATAATTTTGACTTTGCTATTTCTTCTATTATTTTGATAGTATTATCTATACCTATAAAATCACTATTTAAACAAGCATGATAATTCCTAGCATCTCCCCAATTTTTTCCAGTATAATAATTATAATGTTTAGCTCTTAATTTATCTCTTTCTTTAAGTATTTTTTCTATATTAGAGCTATCCAATTTATATTCATCAACAGCCCTCTTAATCTTACTTTCAATATCAGAATAAATAAATATATTAATGCAATTATCATGATTTTCTAAAATATGATTGGCACATCTTCCAACTATAACGCATGAATGTTTAGATGCTACCTCTTTTATGACATTGCTTTGAGCAAAAAACATAGTATCCTGTAAAGATTCTCCATTGCCAAATACCATATTACCCGCATAAGAACCTGTAATAGCAAAATTAAAAAGAGAAGCCCCTGTTAATTTCTGCTCATTTTCTTTAATATATTCTGGAGAAAAACCTGTTTTATCAGATGCCATTTCTATTATAGCTTTATCATAAAAAGGTATATTTAAATTCTTGGCAACCATTTCACCTATATATCTTCCGCCGCTGCCGAATTCTCTGCTTATAGTTATAACAATATTCTTACTCATAGCATATACCTCCTATTTATATTGTAATAGTTTACCAATATTATATATATTTGTCAAATTTAAATATATTTTATTCGTATACAAATTATATAAATATACATGCTTATTTAGGATAAGAAAAATAAATTTGAAATGCAATAAATAAAAATTATTAAAGCAAATTAGAAAAAGTCAGAAAAAGTTTTTTCCCTTGCATTTTCATCTTGCATTACTCCAATATCATATAAATACCTAGTAACCGCCAATGAAAAACCACCCTTTATAGGAGTTTTAGGATATAGTATTATAATCGGAGTTCTCTTTTGAACGGATACCATAACTTTTTCTTCATCAAATAATACAGGTCCCAAAAGAATCAGATTAATATCAAGAGAGAATTTAGATGCTACTTTCTTTATTTCTCTATATAAATTAATAGCCCAATCTATATTTTTTACCTTATTAACTATCAAATACATCTTATCTGTCATATTATTAACATAAATCATTTTCATAAGTCTGTAAAGATCTGTTAATGCAGTGATTTCAGGATTGGCTACAAGTATAATATCATCTGACATCTCATAAAAACGCATCATAGGCTGAGTAATACCTGCAGCATAATCTATTATAACATAATCATAATCTTCAGCTAATACTTTCAAATCTTTAGCTAAATTTGATAAATTAAAATCATTTTCAAACTGTACAAATCTTTGTATATTAACTCCAGCACTTATAACATCAATACCATATTCACTTTTAATAACACAGTCTTTTAATGTTAAAGTACCTTCAAAATATTCCTGCAATTTGGATTGAGGCTTAACATGCAATAATATAAATACATTAGAACAGTTAATATCTATATCAAATACTAAAACTTTATATCCTCTAGAAGCTAATTCTGCAGAAAAATTAACTGAGCATAAAGTCTTACCTGCACCGCCCTTTCCGCTAGAAAAAGATATTATTCTTCCCATAATTATTGTCCCGTATACAATTTTAATACTTGAGCCACTTTAAGACGAACATTCTCATCCCAATCTAATATATGAGGCTTCAAAGCTTTGATTACACTAGTTTTATCGGAATTTTCTACATTTTTAGCAAGCTCATCAAGAGCTTCTAATCTTTTTTCAACCTCTTCGCTTTCTAAAAGTGCAAAAATTTCATTCATACTTCTTCCCTTTAAAAAATCGAATAAAAAATATTTTACATTAATAATTATACATTATAAAATATTTTTGTCAAAATCTATAACTATATTATAAAAATAAATTTATGTATATAAAAATTAAACTTTAATATTATAAACTATAAGAAAATTCTAGTATAGCATAAGTTCTATTATCATCACTATCAAATTTTAGCAAAACCTTATCATCAATAATAGCCTTTTTTACAACAACAGTATCACCCAATTCAGCAGGAATCCTATATTCTATTCTTATTCTCTTATAATCATCATTATCGACATAATCTATAGCCATATCAATATATCTTGCATTATTAACATGATTATTATCATCTATAAAATATTTCTTTACTTTAAACCTATCAACCTCTTTTAATTCATTATTATCAACTTTTATTTTTCTAGGAAGATAATTCATTTTTTGCTTTTCATCAAATTTAAAATTTTCTATAAAAGAAGAAGGTACTCTAATTAAATTACCATTAGATAAATCTACAAATCCTCCTATAGCATAACAAATAACAAGCTCATTATAATTCTCATCATAAATAACAGTATTTCTATATCCATAAGCCTCATTGCATTCATAAACATAAGTTCGTACTATAACTTTATCGCTATATTTCGGAAGTTTATATATATCAACCTGCCTTGATACTAAAAACATACTTATATTATTTTCATTAAAATATTTTGTAAGTTCTTCTTCAGAATCTAATTGAAAAAATGAACAGTCCTGCATTAAATCAAATATAGATGAAGGTTTTAAAAGTCCGTTTTTATCAATTAGGCTGGTTCCTACAATTGTTTTCATCTCATACATAATCAATAAACCTTTTATTAAAAAATAATTAATTATTATAATACTAAAATTATAATTGTCAAAATAATTACAAACCCCACCCTATTTCATTTATTGACTTTTTCATAAATATCACTTTTTTATTTTATTTATGCTTAATAAAGAAAAAGCATCCCCGCCCAAGTTTTGATTAAAATTGAAAATATATTTAACGCACGGTTAACATAACTTTATATATCATGGAATTTATAATGAAAAATTATTTTTTATAATAAAATAAATTTAGCGTGCGGTAGAATAAAAAATTATTAAAGTATAACTCCAACTGTAAGCATTCTTCCAACTTGAGTCCCGTCTCTTCTATAGGAATAAAAAACTTCATCATATGTATTTAAATTTGAAAGTTCAATATTATTTTCTAATAGTCCGCATTCAATCATTTGATTTTTTATTTCTAAACCATTATCAATATGCCACTTATTATTAATAAAAACTTTATTTTTAAAATGAACAGCTACCTCATCACCAACTTCATAATCTTTTTGTGATATATAAGGTCCAATATAAGCATACATATTTGAAGGATTAGCATTATATTCTTTTTTCATCAAGTTTATAGTTTTTGCTGTAATATTTTGAACAGTTCCTCTCCATCCTGAATGAATGGCACCTATAGATTTACTTTCATCGCAATAAAGTATTATTGGTACGCAATCAGCAGTTTGTACAATTAATGGTATATTTTTAATATTAGTTATCAAAGCATCCGTATCTTCTACAAGATTTTCTCTGCCTCCAAATAAGTTTATATTATTTTCATCTATTTTTATAATATTATCTTTATGAACTTGATGCATAAATATAGATTTATTTATATCAAAATTAATATAATTAAAAAATTCTTCTTCTTTTGATTTTCTATATTCAATTGTTATATCTTTGGCATTGATATCTTTTCCCTTTGAAAGAACAGATATATGTATTTTTTGATTGTTATTTTTAGAAGGATAAAAAATATTATTCATTCTTTAATCTTTTAATTTCTTCTTCTAGCTCTTTTACTCTTATTGTTAATTCTTTAGTTTCATTTCTGGATTGTTCCATAATATTTTCATATAAAGTAAAGAATTTTTTAGCATATTCCAATTTTTGCTTTAATTCATTTATCTCTTCTTTATAAACATCAATTTTAGAAGAAAGAAGCTTATTATCCTCTTGCAGCTCCAAAATGATGTCTTTATCACTATATTCCACTTCTACAAACCCTCTGCTATTTTTATGTATAATATTTATTATGTACATTATAAATGAATTGTCAAGAGTAATTGAACAATATTATACCAGAAAAGGTATTTTAATGTATAAAAAAACCTTTTCAAGTATAAATTATATTACATGTTATATATTTGATACGATTATATCACCCATTTCAGAACATTTTACTTCTTTATATAGATATGTCATCATGTTATGCTTAGGCATTATATCATGAGTTCTATAACTATCTTCTATAGCCTTATAAACTGCTTTTTCTACATCTTCAGCTTCTTCATTCATATTAAATGAATATCTAAACATCATAGCAAGGGAAAGTATAGTTCCTATAGGATTAGCTAAATCATGTCCAGCTATATCAGGAGCAGAACCATGAATAGGCTCATACATTCCAAAAGTACCATCTGAAAGACTCGCAGAAGGCGCCATTCCTATAGAACCGCTTATAACACTAGCCTCATCAGAAAGTATATCCCCAAACATATTCTCTGTGACTATAACACCAAATTGAGAAGGATTAGAAGCTATCTGCATAGAAGCATTATCAACATACATATCATTATATTGAACATCGCTGTATTCCTTAGCCATATCATTCATAACTTCACGCCATAATTTAGAAGTATGAAGTACATTAGCTTTATCAACAGAAGTTAAAGGCTTTTTAATCTTTCTAGCTATCTCAAATGCTACTTTACCTATTCTTCTTATCTCTGTTTCAGTATATCTCATAAGATCAGTAGCTTGTCTTACACCATTAATAGTTTCAAATTTATGCTCTCCGAAATATACCCCTCCTGTAAGCTCTCTAACCATGATAAAATCTATCATATCCTTACATATAGTTTCTTTAAGAGGCGAAGCATACTCTAAAGATTTTAAAATTTTTGTAGGTCTGATATTAGCATATAAATTAAGTTCCTTACGCAATTTTAATAAACCGCTTTCAGGTCTGTTTTCAGGAGCAACCTTATCCCATTTAGGACCGCCTACAGATCCTAGAAGTATAGAATCGCATTTTTTGCATTTATCTAAATTCTCATCTGTAAGAGGAATTCCATGCTTATCAATGGAAACTCCTCCCATATCAACATACTCTAAATTAAATTTATGAGAGTATTTTTCAGCTACTCTATTAAGTACATCAATAGCCTTATCAACTACTTCAGGACCTACACCGTCCCCTTTTATAACTACAATATTCTTTTCCATAATAATATTCCCCAAATATTTTTAATAAAATAATAAATCATTTAAGAGTTCTTTATAGAATTTAAAAGTCCATTAGAATTTATAATATTTTTAATAAATTCAGGAAAAGGCTCTGCTTTATAAGTTTCATTTTTAGTGATATTTTTTATTATACCATTATCAAAATCAACCTCAACCTCATCATTTGAATTTATTTTTTTACTAGCCTCTTCGCATTCTAATATAGCAAGCCCTATATTAATTGAATTTCTATAAAAAATTCTAGCAAAAGATGATGCTATAACACAAGATATCCCAGATTCTTTAATAGCAATAGGTGCATGCTCTCTTGAAGAACCGCATCCGAAATTCTCGCCTCCTACCATTATGTCGCCAACTTTAACCTTACTCACAAAATCTTTATCAATATCTTCCATACAATGAGCTGCCAATTCTTTATGATTAGCAGTATTTAAATATCTAGCAGGAATGATAACATCTGTATCAACATTATCCCCATATTTATGAACGAAACCTTTAGCTTTCATTTAATTAATATCTCCTATTTTCTATTAATACCTAAAATATTATTTAGGTTCTGTTATATATCCAGTCAAAGCACTATATGCAGCAGTAGCAGGACTAGCTAAATATACTTTTGAAGTTTTATCTCCCATTCTTCCTACAAAGTTTCTATTAGTTGTAGTAACAGCAACTTCATCATGAGCAAGTATTCCCATATATCCTCCTAAACAAGGTCCGCATGTAGGAGTAGATACAGCACATCCAGCATCAATAAATATATCCATATAACCTAATTTGATGCATTCTTTATAAACTTTCTGAGTAGCAGGTATAATTATGCATCTAACATTTTTAGCTATTTTCTTTCCTTTTAAGATTTCAGCAGCAGCAGCCATATCAGATAATCTTCCATTAGTACAAGAACCTATAACAACCTGATCAACTTTTATATCTTTTAATTCTTTAGCTTCTTTCGTATTCTCTGGCAAATGAGGACAAGCCACTGTAGGCTCTATCTTGGATAAATCAATATCATACTCTTTTTCATATACAGCATCATCATCAGCCTTGAAAACAGTATAATCTCTTTTTACTATATCTTTTAAAAACTCAATAGTCTGATCATCAACTTCAAATATTCCGTTTTTTGCTCCAGCTTCAATAGCCATATTAGCAATACAAGCTCTATCGTCCATAGTAAGAGATGAAACTCCTTCCCCTCTAAACTCCATAGATTTATATAAAGCTCCATCAACACCTATCATACCTATAATATGAAGTATAACATCTTTACCAGATACATTTGGTTTTAATTTTCCTTTAAGATTGAATTTAATAGCAGAAGGAACTTTAAACCAAACCTGTCCTGTAGCCATAGCAGCAGCCATATCAGTACTTCCTACTCCTGTAGAAAAAGCTCCGAAAGCCCCATAAGTACAAGTATGAGAATCAGCACCTATTATAAGTTCGCCAGGAGCAACTAATCCTTTTTCAGGCAGAAGTGCATGCTCTACTCCCATATCTCCAACATCATAATAATGTGTAATATCATGCTTATTAGCAAAATCTCTGCATTGCTTGCATTGTTCTGCAGCTTTAATATCTTTATTAGGAGCAAAGTGATCCATAACCAAAGCTATTTTTTCTTTATCAAAAACTTTATTAAAACCATACTTTTCAAATTCATTGATAGCAACAGGACTTGTAATATCATTTCCTAAAACTAAATCAGTTCTAACCATAATAAGCTCGCCTGCTTCTACCTTTTCAACACCTGCATGAGCAGCTAAAATTTTCTGAGTAATAGTCATATTTGTATCCTTAATTTTATTAATTTAAATTTCAAAGCATGTTATAAATAATTATCTGCAATAAAATTTTTTAATGAAAAAGTAAATCATCTATATAATATCATAAAAAAGGGCTTTTACAACTCTTAATTGTACAAGCCCTAAAGATCTATTATAATTTATTTAATCCATTAACATAAGCTCTCAAACTAGCTTCAATAATATCTGTACTAACTGCTCTTCCTATTACAGTCTTATCATCAGAAGCCAATTTTACAATAACCTCTCCCAAAGCATCTTCACCTTCAGTAATAGCATTAATACTATAATTAACCAATTTGGCTTTATTGGAAGTAATAGAATCTATAGCACCAAATGCAGCATCAATAGGTCCGTTTCCTTTTCCTATTCCTTCAACAACATTATTCTGATTATCCATAATAGATACAGTGGCCAAAGATGATATAGAATTTCCATCATTAACAACAAAACCATTTAATGTATATGTAGGATTTTCTGAATCATTATTTCCTATCAATAAAGCTTCTATATCAGAATCGGTAACTATTTTTTTCTTATCAGCCAAAGCCTTGAACTCTACAAACTTATCCTCCAAAGCCTTATCATCAATATCATAACCTAAAGATTCAATTCTATCTTTAAAAGCATGCTTTCCAGAATGTTTACCCAATACCATTTTATTCTGAGGTATTCCTATATCTTCAACATTCATAATCTCATAAGTAGAGCGTTCTTTTAATACTCCATGCTGATGAATACCAGCCTCATGAGCAAAAGCATTAGCACCTACTATAGCCTTATTAGGAGCAACTACCATACCAGAAATTGTAGATAATAATTTTGAAATTTTATAAATGCGTTTAGTATTAATATCAGTATAAGCATTATAAAAATCTTTTCTAGTTTTAATACCCATTACAATTTCTTCCAAGCTAGCATTTCCTGCACGCTCTCCTATTCCATTAATAGTGCATTCCACCTGAGTAGCACCTGCCAAAACAGCAGATAAAGAATTAGCAGTGCCAAGTCCTAAATCATCATGACAATGCACAGATATATCAACATTTTCTATACCCTTAACATTCTCTTTCAAATACTTTATTAAATCTGCCATTTCTAATGGAGTAGTATATCCTACAGTATCTGGAACATTTATTGTAGTAGCTCCATTTTCTATAGCAGCAGAATAGGCTTTAGCTAAAAATTCTCTGTCGCTTCTTGATGCATCTTCAGCAGAAAACTCTATAAAATCAAATTTTGTTTTAGCATAAGAAACAGATTCTTTTATGGTTTCTAATACCTGCTCTCTGGTCATTTCTAATTTATGCTTTAAATGTATATCGCTTGTAGCTATAAAAGTATGAAGCATAGGATGTTTAGCTCCAGCAAGTGCTTCATATGCTCTGTCTATATCTTTTTTGTTGCATCTTGCCAAACTAGCTAATTTAGCATTTTCTACAACCTTACTTACCTCTTTTATTGCATTGAAGTCATCATCAGAACATATAGCAAAACCTGCCTCTATAACATCAACGCCTAATTTATCTAATTCAGCTGCCATTTCTAATTTTTCAGCCAAATTCATAGTACAACCAGGAGATTGTTCTCCATCTCTTAAAGTAGTATCAAAAATCTTAATCTTTCTCATTGTTAAAACCCTTATAAATAAAAAACATCATAACTAAAGATGCTTTGGATATATAAGTTATAATTTTACTTTTTAATCCAACTCATCATTTTTCTTAATTCAGCACCGACTTGCTCTAATTTATGCTCGCTTTCTAATCTCTTAGTAGCATTAAATTTAGCTTTGCGTCCTGCTCCAAACTCTTGAATGAACTCACTAGCAAAAGTACCGTCTTGTATCTCTCTTAATACTCTTTTCATTTCTTTTCTAGTCTCTTCAGTAATCATTCTTCTTCCTGTTCTATAATCACCATATTCAGCAGTATTTGATATAGAGTATCTCATCATAGCAAATCCGCCTGAATATATTAAATCAACGATTAATTTCATTTCATGTATACATTCAAAATAAGCCATTTCAGGTTCATATCCAGCTTCTACCAAAGTGTCAAAACCAGCTTTCATTAATTCAGTAACACCGCCGCATAATACAGCCTGCTCACCGAATAAATCAGTTTCAGTTTCTTCTCTGAATGTAGTTTCTAATATACCAGCACGTCCAGCACCTATTCCAGAAGCATAAGCTAAAGCATAATCTTTTGCTCTTCCGCTAAAATCCTGATAAACTGCTATCAAGCTAGGAACTCCTCTTCCTTCTAAATACTGACTTCTTACAGTATGTCCAGGTCCTTTAGGAGCTACCATTATAACATCTATATCTTTAGTAGGAACTACAAATTGGAAATGAATATTAAATCCATGTGCATACATTAATACATTTCCTTCTTTCATATGAGGTGCAACCTGTTTATTATATATATCCGCAGATACCTCATCTGGAACAAGCATCATTACTATATCAGCAGCCTTAGCAGCTTCTTCTACTTCCATAACTTTTAAACCAGCTTCCTCAGCCTTTTTAAAATTAGCACTGTCTTTTCTAAGTCCTACTATAACATTCATTCCGCTATCTTTTAAATTTTGAGCATGAGCATGTCCTTGGCTACCATATCCCATTATAGCTATAGTTTTACCGTCTAGTACTCCTAGATTACAATCAGCATCATAATATTTCTTTATCATTTTTAGTTTCTCCTTTTTTTATTATTGATATTTATTAAAATCCAAATTTGTTAGTTATATTCATATTTGGAACCTCATCTCCAAGCTGTATTGAAGTTACTCCAGTCCTCGAAAGCTCTAAAATATTAAAATCTTTTAAAGCCTCTAAATATCCGTCTATTACTGTAACAGATGCAGTAATTTCAACTATCATACTTTTTTTTCCTATATCAAGTATAACTCCATTATGTGCATTAGTGATATCACAGGCTTTTCTTCTATTACTGTCATTAATTTCTATTTTTACTAATAATAAATCTCTTATTATACTATTTGAATGATCTATCAAATGAACAGAATGAACCTCTATAAGTTTAGAAGCCTGTTTCATAATATGTGTTATATGAGAATCATCTCCTTCTGTTACTATAGTCATTCTTGATATACTAGGAACACATGTTACGGAACAAGTTATTGTTTCTATATTAAAACCTTTTTGACTGAATAATAAAGTTATTCTATTCAATACACCCGAACTATTATCTACAAATAAAACTAAAACTCTTCTTTGTTTAACTTTCATTTTTTACTCCTAGAATTATTAATCTACTATTATATCATCTATAGTTCCGCCAGAAGGAATCATAGGAAGAACTTTTAAATCTTTATCTATAACACATTCTATCCATACAGGACATTTGCATTTTAAAGCCTCTTCAAAAGCATTCTCAAATTCATTAATAGTTTCGCATCTAAAACCTTTAGCCCCAAAACCTTCAGCAACTTTAATATAATCCATTTTTTTATTAATATCAGTACTAGAATATCTTGAGCCGTAAAATATAGTCTGCCATTGTCTTACCATTCCCAAAGTGCTGTTATTAAGTATAATTGATATTATAGGAAAATTATATTCAACAGCAGTTGCAACTTCATTTAAATTCATATAAAAAGATCCGTCTCCTGTTATATGTATTACCCTTCTATCTGGTTTTGCAATCTGAGCACCTAAAGCAGCTCCGTATCCATATCCCATAGTACCTAAACCGCCGCTTGTTATGAAACTTCTAGGTTTAGTATGTCTTATATATTGAACTGCCCACATTTGATGCTGTCCAACATCTGTAACATATATAGCCTCATCTTTAGTTTTGCTTCCTATTATATCCATAACTTTGCTTGGATAAATTCCATCTTTATTTGTATTTCTATCAGCATCTTCTTTCATTTCTTTAGCTTTCAAAGATGATAAATATTCTACCCATTCATCATCTTTAACTTTTTTTACAAGCTTATTAAATCTCTCAAGAACATCTCCCAAATCGCCTATTATACTATAATCAACATTAACATTCTTATTTATTTCACTTTTATCAATATCTATATGAATCTTTTTAGCAACTCCGCCAAATTTGGAAGTATTTAAAGCAACCCTATCACTGAATCTAGTTCCTATAGCTAATATTAAATCAGCTTCATTCATAACTTTATTTGCAGTAGCAGAGCCATGCATTCCTAAAAGTCCTATATTCAATTTTTCATTATATCCCAATACACCAGCTCCCATCAAAGTATGTACTGAAGGTATATTAGAATTAATCATAAACTCTCTTAACTTATCGCTTGAATCTTTAGCACCGCCTCCAAAATATATAATTGGTCTTTTAGAATTATTTATTAAATCAGCAACTACTTTTATTGTTTTTTCATCTTCTTCGCTTATTGATATAGGCTTAGGTACAAATTTTTTCTTTGAAACAAATTCAGTTTCTTCAATAGTGAAATTTTTAGGTATATCTATCAAAACTGGTCCCTTTCTTCCTGTATTAGCTATAACAAAAGCCTTTCTTATGGTATCAGCTAAATCTTCAATGCTTCTTACTACAAAATTATGTTTAGTAACAGGTATTGTAATTCCTGCAATGAAAACTTCCTGAAATGAATCTTTACCTATTAAACTCTCTGGAACATTTGCAGTTATAGCAACTAAAGGCACACTGTCCATATATGCTGTTGCTAATGGCGTTACTAAATTAGTAGCACCAGGTCCGCTTGTAGAAATTACTACTCCTGGCTTTCCGCTTGCCCTTGCATATCCGTCTGCAGCATGACAAGCTCCAACTTCATCTACAGGCATTATATGCTCAATTTTATCTCTATATTTATAAATAGCATCGTATATAAATAAAGCTGCCCCTCCAGGATAACCAAAAATTTTATCTATACCTTCTTCTATTAGAACTTCCATTATTATATCAGATCCGTTTAATTTCATTAAATAACTCCTTAATTTATTTTATAACCTTAAAATTACTTTATTAATATTTCTATTTATAGAAACATAATTTTAAAAAGTATACTATTTTAGTAATTATGTATTTTATTTATGTTCTAGATTAATTATAACAGGATATTGACAAGAATTGAGAGGAGGATATTTAAGACGATAATATTTTTTATTGATTTAGTTGGTTTGAAAATATTGTTAGCTGATGCATCTTGTTTTGTATTATCAAAAACAGAATACATACAATAAAAAGACGTCATATTCATCTTCATTCTCCTTTTATATATAGTATATATTATAATATTTTTGAGTAATATTGCAATACTTAAATAAAAATTTTTTTCTACTTTTATATCATCAATAATTGACAATATGAATTATTTTAGTATACTATCAAAATCATGCATTTGTAGGATTTATGAAGATATTAAAAAATAGATATAAAAATAAAGTATCAATAATTAAAAATGATAAAGAAATATTAAATAAAAAAATATATAATAAAAGCAATTTATTTAAATTTATAAATTATTTAGTTTTTATTTTTTTATCAGCATTTCAATTCATACCTGAAATTGTTATTATATCTTTAGTATCAATTATCATAATATATTCATCAGTTTCTTTATATTCAAAAAAATATATTTATTCATCAATAGAAAAAATACCATACAATGATGTAGCATTAGTTCTTGGAACAAGTAAATATTTATATAATGGACAGATAAATATGTATTTCAAATTCAGAATGGATGCTGCTTATGAATTATATAAAAGCGGAAAAGTAAAATACATATTAGTAAGCGGAGATAATAGATATAAATCATATAATGAACCTAGACAAATGCGTCTTGATTTAATTAGATTAGGTGTTAATAAAAAGCATATATTTTTAGATTTTGCGGGATTTAGAACTAGAGATTCTATAATAAGAGCAAATAAAGTTTTTGAACTTAGTAATTTTACTATAGTATCTCAGCCATTTCATAATGAAAGAGCAGTATTAATAGCAAGACAAAAAAATATAAATGCAATAGCATATAATGCTAGTAATGTAAGAAAATTATATAGATTAAGACAATTCCCTAGAGAATTTGGTGCAAGAGTTTTAATGTATATAGACATTATAATGAATAAACCTCCTAAATTCTATGGAGATATTATAAAGATAGAAGAAAGAGAAGACACAATTATAGATAAGAGTAACAAAATTGATAAAAAATTAAAAAAGGAGATTCTTAAATGACTTCAAAATTGCTTACAGAATTACTGCAATCATTATCCCTATTATCAGTACTGCTGCTTATAGGGGTTTTTTTAAGGGCAAAAGTAAAATTATTTCAAAAACTATATTTACCTGCTTCTGTAATAGGAGGATTTATAGGGCTTTTAATATCGCCTGAAATACTTGGGAAATTTTCAAATTATTCTATATCATCAGAATGGATAAGTACTTATTCATTGCTTCCTGGTATTTTATCTATACCGATATTTGCTGCAATTCCTTTGGGTATGTTTTTAAATGAGACTAAAAGTATAAAATCTCTTTATCCTACAAAAGTTTTAATAGCATTTGGTATATTTCAATGTGCAAGTATGTTTCAATCGGCTATAGGTTATGCTACTAATATACTATTTACAAAAATAAGCCCAAATATAAATATGTATAGAACATTTGGTTATGAACTTTCTGCTGGATTTGCAGGAGGTCATGGACTTGCCGCTGCTACTGGAAAATTACTTGAAGGTTTTGGTATTGCTCAATGGGAAATAGCTCAGGGGGTTGCTCTTACTACTGCAACAATAGGACTTGTTGGCGGAATGGTATTTGGAATTATTTTTATTAATATTGCTGTTAGAACTAATAAAACAAATGTTATAAAAAAAATAGTTAATGAAAATGAAGATAATCAAAATATAAATAAAATAGATAATAATATGGAAGTTGGATATAATAATGATATAAGCAAGCAGGCAAGTTTAGGAAGAGAGACTTTTTTAAGCAGTTCTATAGAAACTATAACTTTTCATTTAGCTATAATATTTGCTGTATGCGGATTAGCTTTTATAGTTTTGAATTATGTAAAAAAAATAGGAATAGCTGGTTTGGATGTTCTTCCTGTATGGACTTATTCTATGATTATAATGTTTGCTTTAAATTTGATAATAAAAAAGCTAAAATTATCATGGATGGTAGATGCTAAAGTTAAAGCAAAAATCATAGGCACATTAAGTGACTTTGCAATAGTATCCGCCATAACAAGCCTTCCTATAAAAGCCATAATACATTATATAGCTCCTATAATAGTTATGTGCGTAGCTGGATTTATATTTACTTATTTGATAGTATTTATATTTAATAATATGCTATTTAAAAATGACTATGCTTTTGAAAGAGCCATAATTTCATGGGGTACTTTGACAGGAGTTTTAATAACAGGAATGACTCTTTTAAAAATATGCGATCCTGAATATAAAAGCCCTGCTCTAACAGAATTTTCTTTAGGTTTTTCTTTAATGTCAGTTACAGGATTATTAGTAGTGCCTATACTTAATACGGTACTCGCTGTAGGTTCAACTTGGGATAATCTTATAACTGCATTAGTAACTTCTGCTATTTATTTGATTATAGCATTTGCTGTTTACTTTGTTCATAAAAAGTCAGTCAAGCAATAATCAATAATTAATATTAAAACTTTAAAAATAAAAAAGACGAAACTCAATATTGGGCTTCGTCTTTATTGTTTTTAAGCTATAAAATTATTATTTTTTATTATTCTACTTCTTTAACATAAACTTTATTCATAGTAGAATTTTCCATAGGATTATCATTATGATCCCTTTTTAATGCAACAATTTTATCAGCAGCATCCATACCATTAACAACATTTCCCCAAATAGTATATTGTCCGTCTAAATGAGGAGCATCAGCTACACAGATAAAGAACTGAGAACCAGCACTATCTGGATGCTGACTTCTAGCCATAGAACATATACCTCTTTTATGAGGCTTATCGCTAAATTCAGCAGGAATATTAAATCCTGGACCGCCTGTTCCATGCAAATGTCTTTTTGTAGCATCTTTACTTACAGGGTCTCCACCTTGTATCATAAATCTAGGTATTACTCTATGAAATCTTATTCCATCATAAAAACCTTCATTAGCAAGCTTTTTTATAGCTTCAACATGCTTTGGTGCTATTTCAGGATAGAATTCTATTTCTATAGTACCATAATCTGTTTCAATAAATAAATGTTCTTTCATTTTAATTTCCTTATTTCCTTAAAAATAATTAATTAACTGTTTTTACATAAACTCTATTCATTTTAGCAGGCTCTAAAGGATTATCATTTGCATCTCTTTTCAATGCAACAATTTTATCAGCAACATCCATACCATTAACAACATTTCCCCATACAGTATATTGTCCGTCTAAGAAAGGACTGTCAGCTACACAAATAAAGAACTGTGATCCAGCACTATTTACGCTTGCTCCTCTAGCCATAGAACATATACCTCTTTTATGAGAAACATCATTAAACTCAGCAGGTATAACAAAATTAGGTCCGCCTGTTCCATGCAAAGATCTATTAGGCTGTTTGCTTAAAGGATCCCCGCCTTGAATCATAAAACCAGGTATAACTCTATGAAAAAGAGTTCCATTATAAAACCCTTCATTAGCAAGCTTTTTTATAGCTTCAACATGCTTAGGAGCCTTATCTGGGAAAAAAGCTATTTCTATAGTACCGAAATTTGTTTCGATAAACAAATGCTCTTTTGATGCTTTTGGTTTTTGTGCTATAAGAACAGCTGCAAATACTATAACACCCAATAACGAAATAATAATAATTTTTAATTTTTTAGACAAAATTCACACCTCTTAATTTTTATTATATTTAAAATAATATTCGTAACCAATAAAATGGTTACGAATATTAAATTATTTTTCTATCCTATATCCCTATATCAATTTGCATTTTCATTGGCTGCTGCATCATCAGCCATTTCAGCATTCTCATCAGTAGCTGCTGCATCATCAGTCATTTCAGCATTCTCATCAGTAGTAGCTGCTGTATCTTCTGTCATCTCTGGATCAGGAACATTATCTACCTGCTCATCTACAACAGATTGCTCTGTTTCTTCATTTTGAGCATCTAAAGCCTGTTCATCTTCTATAACTATATTACCTTCTATTTGATTAGTAGAAAAAGTAGTTATATTTCCATAAGTCTGATTAGTATCATATGTTCCTTCTCTAGTTTCACCTTTAAGACTAGGTATAATTAATCTCTGTCCAGATCTTATGACATTAGGATCTCTTATAGTATCTCTATTAGCTTCATATATTTTTCTCCACAAATTACCATTACCATATATAAAATCATAAGAAGCTATACGCCATAATGAATCTGTATTAGCTCTTCTAGATTGAACTATATAATATTGAGGGAATACTGTTCCATCTGATACAACTACTGTTTGCTGTTGTTGTTGTTCTTCTTCTGCAACTGCAGTATCTTCAGATGTGCTTTCCATTGAATTAACTAAGCTTATAACATTCTTTGAATGCATTAAAGAATCTGAATAATTATTTGCAACTAAAGTTTCACCTGCAGAAGATAATGATTTTGAAGCTTCATTATACATATTAGGTTTGCTATTATTAAAGCCATCTTGTTTAGCTTTATCCATAGCTTCCTGAGCTTTTGCATAAGCTAATGGAGCCTCTAACATATCAAGAATATTCATTGCATCTCTTGATTTTGTTAATGAATTAGTATAATCTCCATTACCTAATAACTCTTTAGACTCATCTCTCAAAGTTGTAATTTGAGTATCATTATTATCGCCATTAGTTAATACTGATTCATTTATTAAATAATCTCTTCTTAAATCGATTGATAATACATTATATCCCAATTCAGATTTCTCAGCAGACTTATTATATTCAAGCATAGTATTAGTATAATCATTACTATTAGTAGCTGATTCGAGCATAGTATTAGCTGAATTAATATCTGTAACTGATTCTTCATATAAAGAAGTTGTCAATTGATTGGTATCGCCGCCAAGTCCTTTAAAGAGACTTAACTTTCTTTCTGCATCTCTCTGACTATTTAATACATACTCATAAACACCGTATCTTAAAATTATTTTATCAGAATATTCTTTACTTTGCCTAGCATATTCTATACTCTGATTATAATCTCCTGCATTATGAGCTTCTATTGCCATTTCCCTGTATCTTTCTGCTAACTTATAATCATCACTTTCCTTAATGCTAACAGGTAAATCTGAAGGCAATTCGGGAGGCAATGTCAAAGTATTTGTTTCTTGTGCATACAAAAAACAGGATAATGACAAACTAATAAATAAAAATAATCCCTTTTTCATATTTTTCTCCATTAATTTTTTATAAATATAGTTTATTTAGATGTTGATTTATCTAATTCATCAACCTGCTTAATTTTATCTTCTGCTTCTTTTATCGCTCTAGAACTTTCTTCGTATCTAATTTTAGTTGTAAAATAGGCTTTATGATGATATTTTTTAGCATTTAAAAAACAGCTTACAGCTTCATCATAATTATTAGTACTTAAAGCAGATAATGCATTTATATAATTAAGTTCTGCAAATTCATAATTATCTTTATCTACTCTATATGCCTTTATTTCTTTAGAGTATACTCTCTCTAAATCTATTTCACCTTTTAAAACTTCAGCATACTGAGGTAAACCTTCATTTAATACTATTTGATATGAATTTGATGCTGCTGTAAGAAGCTCTTTTACTTTTGCAGGATCTTTATTCTCATCTATAAGAATAATGGCTTCTGAATAGCTAGCTTCGGCTATATCAAACTCTTCTTGTGAATAATTTTTCAAATCATATCTTACAGCTTTATCCCTCAAAACGGTTGCATCCTTGTACTCTTTTAAAGGCATTGTTTCTGAACAAGACATAATAAGAATCAAACAAAATAGTAACGATGTAAAAAAGTATTTTTTCAATTGCATAATCGCTCCAATCATTTTATCTAAAAACAGTAATTTACTTTTATATTATATTACTCATTATAAAAGTCAATAGTACATGAAAAATTTATATTAAAAAACAAAAAAGCAAGATAATAAAAATATATTATCTTGCTTATAAATTGAATCAGATACTATTAATTAGTAGCTTCTTGACTAGCTACTTCTACATTACCTTTGAAAGTATAAATTAAATTTGTACCAGAAGTAGTAGTAATAGTTAATACATCTCCGTCTAAAGAAATTGTATCAGCACTATTTAATATCTGTAAATATTCAGTTTCTACTGCCATATCTTCTTCAGGGCCAGCCATTTTAGTAGATCCTAATGCATTCAACTTTAATTTACCAGCATCCAATGAAAACTCTGTGAAATAGTTATTAACAGCTGATTTTCCGCCTAACATGTTAGTAGCAGAAAAAGCTATTGTAACTTCTTTACCAGCATACATATTAGTAAGAGTAAATTCTTTACCTAATAAATCTTCTACAGTAATTGCTGCTAATGGTGCTTCTATTATAGTTGATGCATCTGTAGCATTTGTATCTGCAGTATCAGTTCCTGCAGGCGTAGTTTCTTTTGTATTACCGCCGCATGATAATACAAATATTGCTCCCATAGTCATGAGAATCATAGATAATAATTTTTTCATTTTAGTTTCCCCAAAAATTTATTTTAGGTAGATTATATTATAATTAAATTTTATATCAATCTTATATAAATAAAAAAATAGAATTTTTTACTATATGTAAATAAAAATTATTGATTTTAATTAAAAAATCATTTGGCTCCAGCATCTTTTAAAATTTTTATTATACTTTGATGACCTCTCTGGGTAGCATAACTTAATGCTGTTTTACCATACTTATCCTTAATATTAATACTAGCTCCTGCATCTACAAGCATGCTAACTATATCAGCATAACCTCTGCTGGCTGCTCTCATTAAAGCTGTTCTTTTATTATTATTAACATCATTCAAATTAACTTTTTTACTTATTAATAATCTTACTACTTCAGGAAGCCCCTCTTCTGCTGCCTCTATTAATGGAGTTTCTCCTCTTCTATCTCTAGTATTAAGATCAACGCCTGAGTTTATTAATTCTATAGCTCTTTTAGTATCCTTTCTTTCTAAAGCATCCATTAAAGGTGTTCTCTTTTGCTGAGAAAATAAAGATAAGCTAAAAACCATTATAAAAATTAAAACTGTAATTTTTTTCATAACAAATATCTCCTTAATAAATTATTTTGCACCTGCAGATTTTAAAATTTTAACTATTGAATTATGACCTCTTTGATTAGCATAAGTTAATGCAGTTCTTCCTCTATTATCTTTAATATTCAAATCGGCTCCTGCTTCTACAAGCACCTTTACTATATTAGCATAACCTTTTGAAGAAGCTCTCATTAATGCTGTTCTTCCCCATTTGCTTTTAAGATTCAAATTTACTTTATTTTCTATCAACAATTTTACAACCTCTATATGTCCGCCTTCTGCTGCTTCTATCAATGCATTTTCTCCTATTCTATCCTGCTGATTTATGTTAACTCCGCTATCTATAAGAGACTTTACTTTATTGATATCTCCTCTGCCTGCTGCATCTATAATAGCTATATTACTTTTTGAAAATGCATTAAGACAAAATATAACTAATAAAACTAATGAAAATATTAATATTTTAGAATTAAATTTTTCCATAAAAATCTCCTAAACTTTTATATAAAATAAATACTTTATACAATAGTATAATAAATATAATAAAATTTGTCAATTTTTTGTAAATATTATTTATTTAAATTTTACATTTTTTAATTTATTATCTATTTATGTAAACTAAATTTATACATAATAAACATTTTATGATAATTTTTTATCATTTATTATTACTTTGTAAAGAAAAAAATTAATAAACATAATATATAAATAATTTTTTATTGATACTAATAAAAATTGAAGTGATTATATTATTAAAATTATATATGTTTTTTTATCATAGATTTAAATTATTTCTTATTCTTAACATTAATCTTTTCATAATTGTTAGTAATAAACTCATCGATTATCATCTGACAACTTTATTGATACAATAAAAAAATCTAGTTTACAATCTCTTACCAGACACTAGATTTTTTTATTTGTATTATTCATAATCATAATTTACTAATCAGTTATCAGCTGCTCGTTTATCACTTTAAACTACTTCTTATTTTTGGAGTTCATTTTTTTATTATCCAATCCATTATGAATAATATTATTATTATAGTTCCTATAATAATAGTAACTATTCTGACTCCGCTCTCCCCAAACATTTCATATATAAACATCATAAATCTTGAACCGACAGGTTCCAAAAGCCAATTCCATTTAAAAATTGCAGCCAAAAGAAATAAAAGTCCTACTAATATTCCAAATAAATGATGATTTTTTTATATAATTTATTAAACTCTCCATGATTAATAATTATATTATGTTTTTAATATAAAAGCAAAATTATTTGAGTTTTTATAACGCATGCTAAGTAAAACATATATATGATTATGATTGCAATTATAATCATATACTTAATAATATAATAATATTCTGCGTGCGGTAAGAAATCAATAAATTTAAATAAAACTTGGGTGGGCAGCTAAAAAATCTAATTAAAATAATAAGCAAATACAAATCAAAAATTACAAAATAAATTTTTAAGCCTAAAGGGTGGGTATG
>CALXXQ010000027.1 GCA_944392715.1 uncultured Brachyspira sp. | reverse complement strand
AGGCTTGCAAATACTACTACATATGATATAGCTATAAAAGATATAGCAGCCAGCCAGAAATTCTCCTCAAAAGCATTTAATATGACAGATACTTTACCAGCAGGAAAAGTAGTTCTCAAAATAGGTGAGGAAGAAACTACTATAGATTTTGCAGGCGGAAGTTTAGTAAATTTCCAAAAATCTTTAGATAAAGCCTTTGGTAAAAAAATTAAAACTACAATAACACAAAAATCTAAAAGTTTACAGGTTCTTACAATAGATTTGGTTACAACAGGTTCAAAAAATATAGTTGAAGTTGTGAGTGATGATGCTGGAATATTAAAAGAGCTTAATATGTTTACGAGAAGACCTTATAGACATTTGGGACATATATTTAATGAACAGCTTTTAAGTAAATGGGAAGATGAATCTGATAATTTAACTACAAACTATATGGTAAAAAATGATTTTATTGTATTAAAAGGTGAAAATAAATTATCGCTTCCATTGCATAGAGAGGCTGAAGCTAATGAAAATATTACTTTATCAATAACAGCAAGAGTTTCAGATACTTTAGATGATGAAGAAGCTCCTATTATGCCTCCTACAGTTGATTTATCTATTCCAGATACAGGATTAACATTTAATAAGGTAGATAGTGTAATATATAAAGATGTAGAATTATATGGAGAAGGTTTATCTCCTGCTGATAGCTCTAGAACTTTTGAAGATATAAAGAAATATAAAGAGGCATTAGAAGCTGAACGTAAAGCTAAAGAAGGAGTTGAAGCTGAAGCTCCTGAACCAATAGATGCTACAGGATTTAATTCTGAGATTATTGGTGTTAAATATATTAATAAAGCAGGCGATGAAGTAGAAAAATTCTTTGCATTGCCTACAATAAGCTCATCTTGGCAAAGACTCAATATCCCTATAGGCGGACAGTTCGAACCTGGAGATGTTATTACTGAGGTTGTTCTTATTAATAAAAATGCTGGATATAATGTATTTTATAAAGATTTGCTTGTTGAAGATATGGGTAAAGAGGAAGATGCTCCTAATTATTTAATATCTGAGGCGACAGATGCAAGGGCTTCTATAGATGGAGTTGATGTATTAAGCGAGAGCAATGAATTTAATGATGTTGTTAATGGACTTAATATTACAGCAAAAAAAGTTACTCCAGAGGCATTTGCTACTACCATTGAAGTTGATAAAGAGGGTGTAGTTAATGCCATAGCTGATTTTATAAGAGCTTATAATGAAGTTATAGATTTATTAAATGATACCACTCAAAGACCTTTAAGCAGAGATATAAGAGATGGTCTTGAAAATATGAATAGAACCGATTTAATAGATTTGGCTACCACTTTGGGAATAGAGTATAATCCTGAGATGACTGATGCTGCTTTGAAGAAAAAACTTTATTATGTTGGAGTATTTAGCGGCAATACTCTTGTAAGCACTATATCTCAGAGAGTAAGAATGATAGTTGCTGATGCTTATGAAACTGAATATGGAGAAGAATTAGCTCTTCTTGACCAAATAGGTATAAATAGAGGAAATGCTGGTGAAGAATGGTCTAAAGTAAAGAAAGGTTTCCTACAGGTAGATGAAGAGAAGTTTATGAATAAAATAGATACTCAAATGGATGGTATAGAAGAATTATTCTCAAATGATACAACAGGAGATGATATACCTGATACTGGAGTAGCTTACACTATGAGCGATTTTATAACTCCTTATTCTCAAACAAGAGGAATAGTTGAAAATAGTATTAGTATGACTAAGAGCCGTTTAGATGCTAATAAGAAGAGAATGGATGATGAAAAAGATAGAATAGAAGAATACAGACAGCAGAGACTTGCTTCATATTATCAAATGCAGGCAGAATTGCAGCAGGCTGAGAGAGAAAGAAAGAGACTTGAATCTTCATTAAATCAAAATAATGGCGGAAATTAATTAAAAAATAGTTTTATAATATAGGTGCTTAATCAGCACTTATATTATATTATATTATATAATATTATCTATCATAAAGTATAAAATCAAGACTATCTATTATTCAATATTATAAATCTTTATTTCTAATTATTAAACTTTAATATGAATTTTATTTCAGAAAAATTAATATAGTTTTATATTTATTAATTTGTTATAAAGATTTTAATGGCAGTGTATAATATATTAAAAATATATTATACACTTAATTTTGATAAAAAATATATTATTATTTGTTAATCTATCTATTATTATAAAAATTAATTATTATACATAAGTTCTTTCTTCGTTAAAACTTGTCTTAATCCGTCTTTAGCCTGAGAATCACTTCCATTATAGCTCAATGCATTTCTATAGCTTTCTTCGGCATTATCAAGCTCATTGATTCTATAATAGCATTTACCCAAAGCTAAATTAATATCAAACATATCCCTTTTAGAAGTAGCCAAATTTAAAGCCTCATTATAAGCATATATAGCATCATTATATTGAAGCCTTCTATATGAGAATCCTCCATAAAGCATATAATTTTCAACGCTAGGAGACATTTCTACCAATTGAGCATAATAAGATGTAGCATCATTATATGAACGAATCTCTTCCATCATAGTAGCTAATGTTATCCAAGCATTTTCTCTAACCAAAGTAGTATTATTTTCATCATTAGCAGCTATAAGTAAAGATTCTTTTGATCTGTCATAATCTTTTGTCTTATAATATAACATACCAGCTCTGTATATACTTTCTCTATCTTTAGGATATTTAGAAAGAGTATAATTATAATAATTCAAAGCTTCATTATTATTACCTATACTTTCATAATATATAGCAAGTGTTCTGCTTGGGAAAGCATTTCCAACTTCTGCTGCTATAGATTCTTTTAATAACTTTATACCTTTATCAGAGTTTCCATAATACAATTCTAATTCTCCAAGTCTAGGCATAAATATTGCATTATTAGTTTCTATTTTGTATATTTCCTGATAATATCTAAGAGATGGTAAAAAGTCTTTTTGCCTGTATGTTATATCTCCAAGTCTTTCTAATGCTGTTTTATATAAATCATCTTTATTATTTGCCATTATAATTTTTTTATAATTAGCTTCTGCTTCTTTAAGCATACTTCCTTTATAATAAGCATTTGCAAGAAGTCCTGTAGCAGCATATGTATTTGTATAATCTTTCATTTTTGTTAATCTTAAATAATATTTAACAGCTCTGTCATATACATTTTCTTTTTCATACAATTCACCTAATGCGAGTATTGTATCTACATCATTAGGATTCTGCTCTAATATCTGTTCATATACTTTTTTAATTCCGTCATAATCTTCAACCTGCTCATATATTTTTACAAGTCTTTTTATTGAATCAGGTTTAGTATCAGAGTTTACCAAACTTTTTAAATACATTTCTATAGCACTGTCTGTATCCCCTGATATAACATATATATCACCTAGTATAGTTGCAGCTTTATCAGCATATTCTCCTTTGCTTCTTCTAACTAATTTACTTAAAGTATCATAAGCTATGCTCTGGAAACCTTCATTAAGAGCTATTAATCCTACATAAAATAATGCTTCATCATTTTCCTCTAAGTCTAAAACTCTTTCATAGTATCCTTTAGCTAAACGAGGTAAATTCCTATCCATATAAAATCTTCCCAAAGTAAGAAGGCTAGGTATATAATTGCTGTTTATTGATAATGATGTTTCTAATGAAGTTAATGCTTCATCATACATCTCTTTTTCTAAATATGATATTCCTAAATTATGTTTTAACTGTTCATCTAAATATAATGAATTTGTCATAGTATTAAATACTTTTATTGCAGAATCATATTCTTCTGTTTCATTATATATTCTTCCAAGAAGTATATTTGCCTCATATTGTTTTTTCGGATCTATTGTATCTCTGATTTCTTTTTTTAATATAGATTTAGCTTTATTATAATCTTTATTTTTATAATATTCTTTTGCTAGTGTATAATCATCTACTATTTGAGAGTTTAATTTTACTTTACCCTGTATTATTGCTACATTTAATGATATTATAGCTATTAAACCTAATGCACCTATAGATAATATAAAAACTATCATCTGAATATTTTTATATTTGCTTAATTTTTTATTGTATGTCTTTTTCTTGTATACCATCTAAAATCCCATTTACAAATTTATAAGAATCTTTATCACTAAAAATTTTTGAAATTTCTACAGCCTCATCTATTACTACAGATTTAGGTATATCCTTCAAAAATATTAATGAATATATAGACATTCTAATAATTGATTTATCTACATATTGTATTCTTTTAATATCCCAATTATTAGAATACTTTTCTATTAAATTATCTATTCTTTCTAAATTATTTATAGTTCCTTCTACCAAAGTTTTGGTGAATGAAAATATATTTTCAGGTATTTTTTTATCATAATCAAAATTTAGAATTTCATTAATAGTTTCTTTTCTATCATTAATTTCATAAGAATATAGGGACATAACAGCATATATCCTAGACTGTCTTCTTGAACCATAAGAAGATAAATCTATATCTTTAATATTTTCCTTATTTTTTGATTTTATTATCACTTTCTTCTTAACAGCTTTTCTAGGTCCAGCTTCAGTTTTTTCTATTTCATTTTCATTGCTATTATTTATACTATTTTCTTCAGACATATACAAAACTCATTAATTTAATATTTTGATAATATCACTTTCTATATTCTCGGAATATATATCATAAAAATGATTTTTGATATAATAATTATTTTGTTCAATTTATACATAAAAAAGGCTATAGCATAAAACTACAGCCTTTTTATATAATATTAGATGATAAATTATAGGGCATCTAATTCTTTTTTAATTTTTGCATATACCTCTTCAGGAGTACCAACGCTTTCTATTTTTATTATTTTTGCTTTATCGCTATAATAATCTAATACAGGCTTACTTTGATTTTCAAATACTTTTAATCTATTTTTTATAGTCTCTTCATTGTCATCAGCACGGCCTCTTTTTAATAATCTTTCTACTATTATTTCTTCTGAAGCAAAAATATCAATTATCGCACTTATTTTATAATTTAGGCTATCCAATATAGAAGATAATTCTTTAGCCTGTTCCATAGTTCTAGGAAAACCATCAAGCATAAAACCTTTTTTACAGTCATCTTTTTTTATTCTGTCTTTTAACATATCAATAACTAAACTATCAGGTACTAATTCACCTTTATCCATATATGATTTAGCTGTTTTTCCAAGTTCAGTACCATTTGATATATTTTCTCTTAACATATCTCCTGTAGCAATATGTGCTATAGAATAATCTTTTTCAATTAAAGCAGATTGAGTTCCTTTTCCAACACCTGGAGCTCCTATAAAAATTATATTAAGCATGTTATCACTCCTAAAATTACATTATTACTAGTAGTATAGTAAATAATAATATTTTGTCAATTATAATTGAAAATTTTATAGTTATTTTAGAATTACCATCGCCAAGAATACATAATATTTGCCCCTCCATATCCTGTATTAAATGCAAGTTCTTCAACAGCAAAATTATTTTCATTTATCCAAAGCATATAGTATATACCAGTAGTTAAAGCAAAAGCTCCAGTTAATACCATTCCTGCTATATATATGTTCATAGCCGTGTTATAAGTTCTTAAATCTATAGGAGGCCTATTAGGCTCATTTTGATATTTATTATAATAATTAACCATAGTAGAATCTAATACTTCTCCTGCATATATATATGTTCCTACTGAGAATATTGCACTTGCTATGGTGAGTCCTAGAAAAATTTTTGTATTTCTTTCATAATTTTTGAATATTTTATCTGCTAATGTAGGTTCTTTAAATATTTTCATGTTTGGGGTTAAATTTAAAGAATTAGTACTATCAACTGTAAATGTACCGTAATAATCTATATAATTTCTATTTGTTATCTTTATAGAATATGTACCGAAACCAAAATATCTGTTTATTACATTGGTAGGATTTTCTTTTATACCATTAATAACAACTGAACTTTCTTCTTCTCCTGGTATATTAATAAGTACCCTTGCTCTGTTTGTTAATTCTGTTAATTTAAAATTAAGAAGTATATTTTCTCTTGGATTTTCAAAAGAAAGCATAGTATCTATTGTTTCATACTCTTCTTTTTTTATTGTGAATCTATGCCTATTTGTTGTTAGAGCAGGTACATATAAAGTTTCTCCGCTTTTTCCTATTAGTACATCATCTACATAAACAAAAGCATCTTTAGGACTGACATCTATTGCAATAATGCCAGTTTTATCTAAAAAGCTTATTCTATTAGCTATTTCCAAAGCATAATTTGGTATTTGTTCATCAATCTTTGCTTCGGGTATAGTTATTGTATATGAATTTATTTTTCTTTCTTTTATATATGCTATATATGTTGTTATACTTATATTTGGTCTATCATATTTTATAGTACCGAATATAGCTACATCAGAATTTCTAGTAAATACATATTTTTTTATATCATCTCCAAAATATTCATAATAATTTTTTCCTATATCTGCATTTTGTATGAAATTATTTGTATTTTTTAATATTACATTAGTTCCATTATAATCAAATAATATTTCACCTTCTTGTAATAGGAAATTTTTACTTTCTGGAGTTACTAATCTAACATTACTCCTTACTCCGCCCCAATTTGTATACGTAGTATATTCATAATTAGTTACAATACTTATATTACTGCCATTATTTCTACTTGTATATGTTATATTAGTAAATTGAAATACTTTATAATTATATGCCCTTTCAAAATCTACAGGTGTTATTATATAATTAGTTTCTGACTGAAGTCTTAATGTTTTATTATATTCTATTTGATTTGCAATTGCATCTGCTACTGCAAAACATATATAATTATAATTTGTATTATCTCCTGTATTTGTATATATGTATATATCTATTTTAGCAGTTTCAGAAGCTGTATAATAAGGTCTTACTTCTTCTATTCTTATTGGTTTTCCGCCAAATGGATAAAGCGGAATATATAATAAAGTTGTTAATATTAATAATATGATAATTCTTTTTATATTCATATTTTTAGTTTTTATTTATAAGTTTATTAATTTTATATCAAAAAACATCTTTTATCAATATTTTGTAATATTTTATTTACTGTTAAATAATTTTTTGGAATTTATAATTTTTATTTTCACTTTATATTTAATTTTTTTATTTTATAGTCTATGTTAATGTTATAATTATTATTTTTTTATATAATTTATTATAAACATATTGACAATTTTTATTGTTTCATATATATTTATTAGTTAAAATTACTGTATACAATAACTATTGGAGAATCATTATGGATATATCTAAAAGAATTCAGAGATTAAAAGTTTCACCTGTAAGAAAGTTGAATCCTTATGCTGAAGATGCTGTAAAAAGAGGCATAAAAATATATCATCTCAATGTAGGTCAGCCTGATATTGAGACACCAAAAATATTTTTTGAAGCAATTTCTAAATATAATGGTAAAACTCTTAAATATGAACATTCTAGAGGTATTAAGCCTCTTATTAATAAAATACAAGCATATTATGATAAATTAGGTGTTCATTATGAAGAGGAGGACATCGTTATTACTAGCGGAGGTTCTGAGGCCATATCTTTTGCTATGCTTGCAATATTCGATGAAGGCGATGAAATATTAGTATCAGAACCATTATATGCCAATTATAAAAGTTTTTATGATATTTATAATATAAAATATAATGCTGTTAGAACTTATGCTGAAAATGGTTTTCATCTTCCTGACAGAGAAGAAATAGAAAAACATATTACACCTAAAACAAAAGCATTTATGTTGGCAAACCCTTCTAACCCTACTGGCGTTGTATACACTAAAAAAGAATTAGATGATATTGCTTATATAGCTAAGAAGTATGATTTATTCATTATAAGCGATGAAGTATATAGAGAATTTGTATATGGAGATAGAAAAGCTATTAGTTTTGGTACTTATAAAGATATGGAAGATCATGTTATTATAATAGATTCTATATCTAAAAGATTTTCTGCATGCGGTGCTAGGGTAGGATGTCTTATAAGTAAAAATAAAAAATTAATGACAGCTATATTTAGAGAATGTCAGGCTAGATTATCTCTTCCTACTTTGGATATGATAGGAGCTGCTGCATTATATGATTTACCTGAAAATTATTTTGATGCTGCTTTAAAAGAGTATGACCTTAGAAGAAAGATTATATTTGAAGAGCTTGCTACTATGGAAGGAGTTGTTTCTCAAGAGCCTGAAGGAGCTTTCTATGTATTAGCAAAATTGCCTGTAAAAAATGCTGAGAATTTTATTATATGGCTTTTAAAAGATTTCAACATCAATAATGAAACAGTTATGTTTGCACCCGCCGAAGGTTTCTACGCCACAGAAGGCTTAGGAAAAGATGAGGTAAGAATTTCATATGCTTTGGATACAGAAGATTTGAAAAAATCCATGCATATACTTAGAGAAGCCTTGATTAAATATAGAGAAGTAGATAAATAATGGTCTTTAGGAATTAGAGAATTAAAAAGGGGCTATAATTTATCTTATAGCCCCTTTATTTTTATAAAATATAATAATATTAAATAAATTGGAGTAAAACATGCATCTGTCTAAAAGAGTACAGCAGCTTAAAGCTTCGCCTATAAGAAGATTAAATATTTATGCTGAGGAAGCTGCTAAAAGAGGAATAAAAATACATCATCTCAATATTGGTCAGCCTGATATAGAAACACCTAGCGTATTTTTAGAAGCCATTTCTAATTGTAATATGAAAACTATAAAATATGAACATTCAAGAGGATCTAAAGAACTCATAAGTAAAATTCAAGGATATTATGAGAGATTAGGTATTCATTATGATGAAAATGAGATAATAATAACTAATGGAGGAAGTGAGGCAATACTTCTTAGTTTAATAAGTATATTTGATGAAGGCGATGAAATGCTTGTGGCAGAGCCTTATTATGCTAACTATAATAGTTTTTATGATATACTTAATATTAAAAGAAATATAGTTAGAACATATGCTGAAGATGGTTTTCATTTACCAAGCCGTGAAATAATAGGAAAAAGCATTACTAAAAAGACTAAGGGTTATTTATTTTCAAATCCGTCTAATCCTACTGGTGTTGTATCTACAAAGAGAGAATTAGATGATATAGCTTATTTAGCAAAAAAACATGATTTTTTTATTATAAGTGATGAGGTGTATAGAGAATTTGTTTATGGAGATAGAAAGGCTATTAGTTTTGGAACTTATAATGATATAGCTGAAAATGTTATTATAATAGATTCCATATCAAAAAGATTTTCTGCATGCGGGGCTAGAATAGGGTGTATAATAAGTAAGAATAAAGAATTTATGGAAGCTATTTTTAAAGAGTGTCAGGCTAGATTATCAGTACCTACTCTTGAAATGATAGGTGCTTGTGCATTATATGATTTGCCTCATGATTATTTTGAATCTACTAGAAAAGAATATAACAATAGAAGAAAAATTCTTTTTGAAGAGCTTAGTAAAATGGATGGAGTATTTATGAGAGAACCTGAGGGGGCATTTTATGTATTAGCTAAGCTTCCTGTAAAAAATGCTGAAGATTTTGCTATTTGGCTTCTTAAAGATTTTAATATTGATAATGAAACTGTGATATTTGCTCCTGCTGAGGGTTTTTATGCTACTGAAGGATTGGGAAGAGATGAGGTTAGAATGTGCTATGTAATAGATGCAAAAGATTTGAAAAAGGCTATGAGAATTCTAAAAGAAGGGCTTATAAAATACAAGAAAGAAGTAGAAAAATAGTTAATAATTAAATTTAATAAATGGGCTATAATTTAATTTTATAGCCCATTTTAATTTTATTAAATTTTATCTATATTAGAATATTTATTGACAATATCAGCAGCCTTTTCTATGTTGTCTATATTATCCTTATTTATTAAAAACTCTCTTCCTATATTCAAACATATCCAATCAAGTCTTGCTCTTTCATCTAAATCTTCAATTCCTGAAATATCCTTATTTTTAGCAAGTCCTAAAGTTCTTCTTATAAATACGCATCCTGCAAAACCTATAGAATCTTTGAATATTCTGTTTAATACAGTTTTTATATATTCTTCAGAATGTTTTTGTCCTTCAGGATAATTCCAATATAAAGGCTTAGTTTCTTCTAAATGCTTTTTCCATAATATTTCAAATTTATTTAAAGTCCCTTCAAGCATATATTTAGCAGTATCAAAAAGCCATTTTCTAAATTCTTTTGAATTTGTACCCAATCTTTTTTGATGATATTCCTGAGAAATATAAGCTATAAAGAAATTAGCCATAGCCTTTCCAATATCAAAACCAATAGGTCCGTAAAAAGCAAATTCTGGATCTATTACATAAGTTTCTTCTTCATTACCCATAAAACTTCCTAAATGAAAATCACCATGAAGTAATGCTTCTGCTTTAGTCATAAAGGCATATTTCATTTCAGCTGCAGCTATTTTTAATTTTGGATCTCTTTGAAATTTTTTAACTTCATCTAAATTTAATTTTTCATGATAAATATTAGTTTCATTTTCTTCAAATGGATGAGTAAAAACAAAATCTTCAGTTAAACTGCATAGTTCAGCATTCATATATTCTGCAACAAGATTTTTTTTAGTTTTAGTATCTAAATAATAATCTGAAGTATAAAATAATGTTTTTGAAAGGAAATCTGTTAAATCTTCATCTGCTTTTGGAAATTTTATTCCATTTATTATTTCTCCTCTAAGTACTTTATGCTTATTTAAATTCTGCATTATTACAACACACATATCTTCAGAAAAATAGTATACTTTTGGAACTAAATTAGGACATAATTTATACTGTTCTTTTAGTGCTTTAATTTCTATTTTCATTCTATCTTTCTCTAAAGGATAGCTCTCTCCAACACATCTTAAAAAAGGTACAGATTGTTTTAATATTATAGTTTCTTTATCATTTTTTTTATTTGTGATGCTGTAAACATAGTTTAAATTACCGTCTCCAATTTCTCTTATTTCTAAATCATCAAAACTAGAAAATATATTTTTTACTTCATCTATAGTTTGTAAATAATCTATTATTGTATTAGTATTTAATTGTTTATAAGCCATATTTGACACTCCAAAAAAATAATAAAATCAATTAAAAGCCTTTTTTAAATTTTCTATATAAGGAGGCTTTATTATTCCTTTTTCAGTTATAAATCCTGTTATAAGCTCATTAGGAGTAACGTCAAAAGCAGGATTTCTTACCTTCATATCTAAAGGAGCTGTTTGAACGCCTGCAAAATTTATAACTTCTTTTGAATCTCTTTCTTCTATAACTATGTCATTTCCTGTTTTTGTATTTAAATCAAAAGTAGTAGAAGGACATGCTATATAAAAAGGTATATTAAAATGCTTTGCCAAAATAGCCACTCCCATAGTGCCTATTTTATTTGCAGCATCTCCATTTTCAGCAACTCTGTCGCATCCTACTATAACCAAATCTATAAGACCTTTAGACATTATAAAAGCAGCCATATTATCGCATATTAAAGTAACATCTATTCCAGCTTCATGTAATTCAAAACTTGTTAATCTTGCACCTTGAAGCAATGGTCTTGTTTCATCAGCATATACTCTTATTTTTTTGCCTTTTTGATGTGCTATATACATAGGAGCAAGAGCAGTACCTATTCCGCTTACAGCTAGTCTTCCAGCATTACAATGTGTGAGTATGCCAGAATTTTCTTTTAAAAGTTCATTTCCATATTCTCCTATCTTTTGGCATATATCCACATCTTCAGCATTTATTTTTTTGGCTTCTGCTTCTAATATATTGTATAATTCTAATGAAGTTTTATCATTTTTATCTTTTATTATGTTTAGCATTCTATTTAAAGCATAGCTTAAATTTACAGCTGTAGGTCTTGAAGAGTTTAAATATTCTGCCCTTTTTTGAATAAACTTTATAAAATCATCAGTTTTCAAATTGGTTTTGCTTTTTAAATCTATTAATAAAGAATAAGCAGCAGCAACTCCAATAGCAGGAGCACCTCTTACTTTTAATTCTTTTATGGCATTATATGCTTCTTCTTCAGTAGATAATTTTATTTCTTTTATAGTTACAGGTATTAAAGTTTGATCTAAAATATATAATTCTTCTCCTGTCCACCTTACAGTTGGTATATTATTATGCATAAAAAATTCTCCAAATTTATACTATAATTAAGTATAATAAAATGATTTATAAAATTCAATAATTGTTTTTTATTATCTGCAGATATAATTATACTTTGAAATCATCAGGACTATCGAAATATTTTATCAAACTGAATAACATTAAGCTTTTTATAGTAGGCTTTATAGAATCATCTAAATTAGTCATAAATAGCTTTACTTTAAGAGACTGAAGATTTTTATATAATTTAAGTATTTTAGCTATACCAGTACTATTAATTTCTTTGACATTTTTCATATCAAGTACTACTACAGGCATTCTTATATTGCAAGCTTCATTAGAATCATCTAGAAAACTTTTTATTTCTTCAGCGGAAGAAAGGTTGCCTTCCATAACTATAGATATATATTCATTATTAAATTCTATAGCCAAAGCAATACCTCTTTAAGATAAAATATTCGTATAAAAGAATGTGGGCAGGGAGGGATTCGCACCCCCGTAGACTCACGTCGGCAGATTTACAGTCTGCTGCCATTGACTGCTCGGCCACCTACCCATATTAATTTGAAAACTTGAAAGAATAATATCATATATAAATAAAAATGTCAATACCTTATTTTATTTTTTGCTATATAATAAAAATATTAAGTATCATTTTATTATAGAATAATGTATAATTTGATATATTTGTTTTATATGGAGATAAAATGAAAAAGATTTCTTTTATAATAATTACTGTTTTATTAATGATTTTGTCATCTTGCGGTTCTTCTAAATATAAATTAGAAAAAAAAGTGGATAATAATAGTAATAATACTTTTGAAACGGCTCAGAAAATTAATAAAGATGGAATAATAGGTAAGCTTAATGGAGATAATGCTGATTACTATTATTTTGAGTTTACAGGAGAAAGCTCTATTGTAGATTTTTATGTATCAAATTCTACATATTCGCCTGTTATAATGACTTTATATGATAATAATAAAAATGTTATAAAAGTAATAAGTGAGCCTGATTATATAGATGATGCAAATAATATGATTGCAGAAAATAATACTAATGATATGAATGATTCTGCATCAAATGAGAATAATCAAAATAATCAGAATAGTCAAAATATGATATATTCAGAACAAACAATGAAAAATATATATTTTGAATCTTCTTTAAATAATGAAAATAAATATTATATATCTATAGCTCCAAAAGATACTGTAAAAGAAAATCTTGATTATACATTGATACTTCAAAAAAGAGATTATAAAGAATCTGATGAGAAAGAGCCTAATGATAAAATTTCTTCCGCACAAATTATAGATGTTAATAGTGAAAATAGACTTTATACTATAGATGGATATTATAGTCAAAGTTATAATCCTACATTAAAAACAGGCGATTTAAAAAATATGGAAATAGATTCATTTAAAATAACAAATAGTTCATTTAATACATATTCTATTTCTATAGAGCTTTCAGGTGTTCCTGCAATAGATGCTAGTATAAGATTATATGATCAAAATGGTAATTGGATAACTGTAAAAGATATTAATAATACAGGAGACGGTGAAACAGTTGATAAACTTATATTATATCCTTATATGTCATATTATTTTATATTATCAGCTACAAATGCTGTTGATAATATACCTTATAGAGTAAGCATTATAGCAAAACCTTTTGATAAATATATAGAACATGAACCTAATAATAAATATTCAGAGGCACAGACTATAGAATTTAATCAAACTTATAAAGGTGCTATAGATTATTCATATGATAGGGATTATTATAGTTTCAGCATACCTATAAGATCAAGTGTTAAGCTTTCATATTTTTTAATAGATTCTCAGGCAATTAATATAAGTATTTCTAATGATTATCTAGGAAAAATAGCTTCAATGCCTCAGACTGATGATGAGCAGATTATAAGTTTAGATCAGGGAAGATATTATTTAATATTTGAAAGAGATTTAACTAAAGAAAAATGGCAAAAAGGAATTTCAAAGGCTAGAAATTATGAGTTTAATATGAGCATATCTAATGAGATAAGCGGTAATTATGATTTCTATAATGATAATAATGCCTATGAAACAGATTATTATAATTACAGCAATAATTATTTGAACAATAATAATGATTATATGCAAGAAGAAGAGCTTGAAAGTAATTTTAATAATACAAATAATGTTATAATTATTAGACCTGAAGATTATAATTCTGATTATTATTACTACAATAATGAAGAATATACAAACAATACTGATAATAATAATGATTATAATAACGGTTATAATGATAATAGCGGGTACAATAATGATGGATATTATAACAATAATGGATATTAAAATAATTCTAAATTTATTTGCTATTGATAAAGAATATATTTTATAATATACTACTTTATAAGTGTAAATTTGTTTTATAAACATGTAAAATATTTTGTTATAGAAGATTTATTATGAAGAATTTTTTTAAGAAAAAAGAAAAAAAAGAAAAAACTGAAGTATCATTAGAAAATACTAATGATAATAAGAAAAAAAGAAGATTTAAAAAGAGATATATACCTTTAATACTTATTTTTATATTAATTGTAGGTATGGTAGGGGCTAGAATATATTTCAATAATGAGAGAGTAAAAAATCTCATTGAAAATATTGTTTACTCATCTATGAATAGAAAATTAGAGATAGGGGATTTTAAATATGCTTTATTGTCTCCAAAAATAGAGATGAGTAATGTTATACTTTATAATTCTGATAATTTTAATAATGAAGAAAATATAAAGATAGATAATTTTAGATTAAAATTTTCTCTTTTTTCTTTATTGTTTTTAAAGCTTCATCTTCAGGATTTAACTGTAGATAATTTATATGTTTATATGTTTACAGATGAAAGCGGAAATTGGAATTTACCTGATTTGCCTCCTTCTAAACCTAAAGAAAAAGAAGAGGATACGAATAAAAAACCTTTTGATATTAGTAAATTAGATTTTTTAAAGCTTAAGGCTGAAATAGAAAATATAAGAATAAATAATTTAGCATTCAAAGCAGATAGTAAATCATTCATCACAAATAAACCTAATAATGGTATTATAGCAAGTTTAAGTAATTATAATCTTCATTTTGATATGCATAGTAAGAGATTTTCATTATCTCAGGTTATGGGAGTAAGGGCTCCTGAAGTTTTGAAGGATATTTATTTAAAAAGTTTTATAAGTAATAGTTTAGCTTATAATGACAGCAGTATTTTATTTAATGATAATCCTTTATTTGATTTAGATGTTTCTTATCCTAAAAATGAAGATGGTACTGAAAATAAAGATGAAATAATAATAAGATTTGATTTTGAAATAGATGAGCCTAATTTTAGCTATAATGGAAAGAAACGAGATGATATGCAGTTTGCTGCTCATTTTCTTGCTAGATATAATATAAAGACACAGAGCTTATCTATAGAGAATATATCTTCTGAGCTTTTAAATGATGAAATATTAAAAGTAGTTGCTTCGGCTAATCAGATATTCAGCAATAATATAGGTGTTAATTTAGATACATTATATGCAAGGTTAAATTTAAATAAAATAAATACATTAGTACCTATGTTTATGCCTTCTTTGGGTGTTAATATGAGCGGTATGGTTAATGTTGATGCTGATAAAAGCAGCGGTACTGTTAATAATTTAACTAATGCTATAACTATAGCATTAGATAAAGTAAATTTGTCTATGGGTGATACTATAGCTGTAAATAATCTTAATTCAAAAACTAAATTGAATTTTGCTTTTAATCCTAATAATATTTCAAGAGAAGATATAAAATTAGATCATAAAACTACAATTGATAGAGTAACAGCTTTAAAGAAATATAGATTTAATAATACAGATTTATCTTTAAGGGTTCTTTCATCATTGAACGGTGTTTTAAATGCTGCTTCTGCAATTAATGATCCTAATAAGAAAAGCGATACTATTGTTTATATAGATAATATCTCTTCAAAATATATTAATTCTGATATAAAAGTTAATGGAGCTGTAAAATTTGATGACCCTACAGATTTGAATATAAATGTAAGTTCATTGCCTATTGCTAATTTTTCTGGAGGACTTGCCAGAGGTTCTCTTAATTTAGATGTAAAAGTTTTTGGAAAGATGCTTAATGATATTAATACTAGAGTTAATGGTATTATAAACAATTTTTCTTATAACTTAAATGGAGAGGTATCATCAACTGCTACTGCCAAACTCAATGTAGATGCTAATGCTAATTTGATTAGTCAGAATATAAAAGTGAAAGCACTTGATTTGGATTTGGATAATTTCCTTAATTTCAGATCTAAGCTTGATCTGGAAGGAATGGGATTAAAGAGAGGCTTTGTTAATATAACTTCTTTGAGAATAGCTCCTTATGCTATAAAAAATTGGCTTTCTACTAAATTTGCTGAGATTCTTGACAGTCTTCCTTTTGAAGATGATATAAAGATGACTAGTGCTTTAGGGTATAATTTATCTTTAGAAGATACATTTGCAACTGTTACTAATTTCAGTACTTTTTATGTTACTGAAAAACAGTATAAGCTTCAAGATGTTACTATGAAAGTTGATGCTGATGTTAATTTTGGAGAAAATTTATATGCTAATATTAGAGAATTTAATTTGGAAAGTCCTACTAATAAATTAAAAGTATATGTTGATGGTTATTTTACTCCTGTTATAAAAAATGCTAATTTAAATTATAATATAGGTTTGGATACAGATACATTATATCTTCCATTTGGTATAGAGATTGGAGGATTATTTAATGTTAATGGTAATTTGAAAAATAATATAGCAGACGGAGTTTTCAAAACAGATGAATTCTTTGCTAATATGGATTCTCCTGATAAAATGTCTGTTGTACTTGATGGACTTACTTCAAATATAGATTATCATTTTGATTTGACTCCTACAAAAAATGAAGCCGTTGCAACAGCAGCAAGGTATACTCCTCTTGTTACTCAAATACCTAATATGTTATTTAGACAATTGAGAGTTTATTTGAAAATACCTCCATTTATAGATGATAGTATAAGAATAAGAGATTTTTCTTCTTCTGTGAGAGTTCAGGGACATGGAATTACAATACAGGATTTGAAATCTTCACTTTATATAGGCGGAGAAAAATTTAATGATAATTTATTTTTAGCTTCTATATCAAATAATACAGCCCCTAGAAGAGGTGCTATACATTTACCTTGGATTAATCTTGATTTGGGAAGCTTTAATACAAGTACTATAAAATATGATATGCGTGTTTTAGCTAGTGATATAAATTTCAAATATTTGCTTGCTCCTGAAAATAGAGAGAAAATTAATGATGAAAAATTACTTGTTAATCTTACAGCAGATATAGCAGGTGTGGGAGTAAGTCCTTTGAATAATATAAAACCTACTACATTCTTTGTGGGTATAAGTAAAATGTCTACAGAGTTTTCTAAATTCTTGATAGAGATGATAAGACCTATTAACCCAGGTATATCCACAGTTGAAAATATAGTACAATTTGGTTATGACCCTAATTCAGTAGAGTTTAGTATATCTGCAAATAAGGTATTTACTACATTCTATTTCAGAGATCAGAATTTAGATAAGCCTAATCAGCAGAAACAGCAGTTAATAGCATTTGAAGGAGATAAATTCGGACTAGAACCAATGCCTTTTTCAGATGTTATATCATATTTAGAGGGCGGAAATTAAGAATAGGAGATATCATGAAAAAGCATAATATAATATTTATTATTTTTATTTTGATTGTTTTTACAAGCTGTTCAAAATTAATATTAGTTCAGGAACCTGAGATGCGTGTATTGGGCGGTAAAACATTGATAGAAGCTCAGGTACTTGGAAGATATAGGCAGATAGATGAAAGTGCATATCAGATATCAACTCTTTCAAGCGATGAAGATTTGAATCTCATTATGGTGAGTACAAATGTTTCTGATGAATTAGCTCAAGGTTATAAAGAAGCTCTCATCAGAAGTATGTTCAATCAAGATGAAATTAATTTATATAAAACTAATTATTATATAGGTGAAAATAATGGCGGATATTTATCATATATAGCCTTTGATGTTTCAAAACCTAAAACAACATATAGTGAAGAGAGAATAAAGTATATAAAAGAAATAATGGAAAAAGAAAATACAGACAGAAGAACTATAGCAGAATATTTAATACTTTCAGACCCTAAGCTTAGTATGGCTAATATAAAAGAGGTTGAAACTGCTTTATATAGAAGAAATGTTCAAAAGCTTATAGATAATTCTTATTATCAATTGCCTGACAGCACTTGGACAGTTTATACTAATGACACAAATAGTTAATTAGAAAATATTAATTTTTAAATTGATTAATAAAAAAGAGCAGGTATTTTTACCCGCTCTTTTTTATTTATTTGCTTATATTACTTTTTATTTTTTTCTGTTTCTATATAAGAAGCAAAATTACTTAATATAGATTTTATATTTTTATACATTTTTGCATCTTCTTGATATTTTAAAGTTTCTTTTTCTTTAGCATCTATCTCTTTTATATTTGCTAAATAATTATTGAAATATTCATCTATTGTTTTATTATATTTAGATACTACATTTTCTTCTTCATAAGCTTTTATAACTTTTTTAGAAAGTGTTTTTTTCCAATTTCCAGAAAAAGACATAAAACCTGATAATATAAATACAACACTAGGAAGGAATGATAAAGAAACACCTACAATATTTATTATTTTCATGCAGCTGCTTTTTAATAAATTAAATTCAGGTATGATACCTATTGATGCATTTATTATATTAGTTTTTATTTTGCTTGGATCTTTAGCATCAAAATCTTCTTTTGTCATTACAAGCATATTATATAATTGAGTATCAAGCTTTAAATTGATACTATTGCATAATACTTTTATATCATCTTTTTTCCTATATACATTATTACTGTCAATAGCTTGAATTATGCTGTCAATATTTAGAATGTTTTTATATATTTCACTAAATGATTCTTTAACAGTTATTTTTATCTTATTTATATTAATATCTAATTTATCATTTTCTTGGAAATTATTTTTATTATCAATTATTTCTGTTAGAAACTTAATATTTTCTAATATTCTATTATAGTATGCATATTTGATATTTTCAGCAAAATCATCTTTTATTTTTTTTACTAGATTTGTATTATTAATTGAAAATGGGAAAAACCTTTTTCTTAATAAATCATAATCTATTTTTTTGATATTATCTGATGATTCTATAAAGTTTTTTAACTTATTAAATTTCTTATCAAGTACATTGTCTAAATCATTTTCATCAAAAATATTCGCTTTTGAGAATATTATAAATATATTATTAAAATTATCTACAAAATTACTAAGAGCATTTATATTAGTAATATCTTCCTGAGAAAATGCATTTATATCACATAAATAAATAAACATATTCTGATTATTATACTTTCTAGTATCTAATACATTTTCCTTGTACTCAATAATTCTGAATAATTTAGAATCATCTTGTAAATAATATTCATCATTATTCGTTTCTTCAGAATATGGGTTAGTATCAATATTTTTATCGAATATGGCATTAATAAATGAAGTTTTTCCAGAACTATATCTTCCATAAACTATGATATCAAAAGAATTTTCAATTTTATTGTAAATATCAGATGTAAGTTCAGAAATTTTTTCACTATTTTTCTTATCTGCTGTACTTATTTCTTCATTGAGCTTGTCTATAATTTTTTGTACATTAATAAGACTTTCATAAAGATATGGATTTTCATTTTCAAATGAATTTTTTTTGTATTTTGTAAGCTCATCAATAGTAAGTCCAGTATTTTCTGCCAGCTTATCCAATAGGTCAAGGGTTATATTATTGGCATTTCTCTCTAATCTTGAAATATAATCCTGACGCACGCCTAACATCTTAGCAAATTGGCTTTGTGTTAGCTTCAAAATTTTTTCTCTAATGTCTTTTAAATTAAAATCAATCATATTTTTTCTGTTTTTTACTCTATTATTTTTATTTTTTATTAATTATAAACAATATTATTTAGAATTTCAAGGGTTTTTCATGTATAAAATGTATTGTATTCTTAAATTATATGTATTTAAAATAAATAAAGCATTTTTAATTAAATTTTTAATTTTAAAAATATTAAAAAATAGAATTTTTTAAAGATATTTTATTTATGTGTATTGAAAATTAATTAATTATTTTGTTTTATATAGATATTTTTTATATCCTATACTGGTATTTTTACATTATATGATATCTAATTTTTAATATGTTTTTATACATAACTCATTGATTTGTATTTATATTTGTATATAATACAATTATAGGGGAAAATAAACTTAATTTAGGACATTATATGGAAAATAATGATTTTATATCTAAAGAATTTGAATGCAGAAATACTATTATAGAGGATAAAAAAATAGTTAATTCAATTGTTGATTTTTTAAGAACTATAGATGATAAAATTGAGTTAGAAAATCAAAATGGAAAGAGAATTAATGCTAAGTCATTTATAAAAATGATGGGACTGGATATAAAATACGGATATAAATTTACATTATATGTTTATGGAGATGATAGGGAGAATAATTTAAAGAGAATAGAAGATTTATTAGAAAAAAAAGAGTTTTATACATTAGATAGAATTAATGAATTAGATAAAGAAATAGAAGCTGAAGATAATAAATTTATAGAAGAAGAAATATTATTTTTTACGCCTAAAGATAAAAAAGATACCATAAAAGAGGATATAGAAAACAAAATAAAAATTTTAAAAGAGAAAAGGGATTCGCTTCATTTGCCGTCTTTAAATTTTGATAATCATATTTTATATATAAAAGATGATGATAAAACAGAGATTTTTAATGTTATCAATAATGATGTATCAGATGTTATAAAAAAACTTTCTTCTCATTATGAAATACCTATAAATGAAAATGATTCTTCTAATTTTTTGTCTAAATTAATAGATGCTTTTAAAGATAAAGAAATAAAATATTTTTATATTTATTTATTTTTTAATAATCTTAAGAAATATTTTTATACTCAATTTGATTCGCTATTCATAAAAAAAATGGTAGGTGCAGAGTCTTTAAAAGTGGAATATGATATTGAAGAGAGTAAATCTTTTATAGATGATTCTATTAAAACTTTGGATTTTATATTGGAAGATAAAAGAAAATCCTCTGATTATTCTATAGATATATACATGGTTTCAAATACTTCAAATTTTACTATGGATGTTTTTAGAATTATAAATATAGCCCAAAATATTGGTAAGATTTATGAGATAGGAGATAGTATTATTGATAATATAGAATACAGAATAAAAGAGAATTATGATCATAAAGATAAAATAAATACATCTCATAATAATGAAGAGTATTTTGAAGCAATAAGAGAATTTAAAGAATATTTGCAGAAAAAATTTGAATCCATTTATATTGATAAAATCCTTGATAAACATTCTGAAGATTCTAATATTGATTATCAGCATATAAATATGCTTATAAGGAGGCTTTGAATATGAGAGCTGCTATTATAGGAGATTTGCATGGTAAAAGCTGTTGGAAAAAATTGCTTGAAGGCAGATTTGAGAGTTTTGATAAAATAATTTTTATGGGAGATTACAGCGATGACAGCTGGATTACTTTTACAGATGAAGAAATAGTTAATAATTTAAAAGATGTAATTGAGTTTAAAAAGAATCATAAGGATAATGTTATTCTTCTTATAGGAAATCATGATTTTCAATATATAGTTGGATACCCTACAGCAAGCAGATACAGAAAAAGCTATGCAAAAGAGATGCATGAAATATTTAATGATAATGAAGATATATTTAATCCTATATACATAAAAAATAATTATATATTTACTCATGCTGGTATTACAAATGGCTGGATAGATTATATAAAGAAAAAGTATGATATAAAAGATATTAATATAAATAATATTTATGATATTGTGAATATTGTTTATAAGAATGATAAAGATGATTGTAATATAGCTTCTTATAGAAGGGGAGGAGGAAATAAATTTGCTGGTATATTATGGGCTGATATAGGAGATTTAAGTGAAGATGCTTGGATAGGATATAATCAGGTTGTTGGACATAATAGAGTAAAAGCTGGAAGTGTTATAAAAAAAGATAGTTATGCTATATATATGAGCGATCATTTTGATACTGAGCAGGATAAATTATTAGTATTAGATATATAATGAGGATTTAATAAATGTTTCCAGATAAAGCACCTTTTCATTATAAATGCAGAAATTGCGGATATTTTTTTACTACCGATGAAAAATTAAATGCTCCCTCAGGACTTTCTTTTGTATCACTTGATTTTAAAGATATAGAAAAAGATGAGAATGGAAATGAAACAATTAAAATTAATTCAGAGAGAAAAAAAGAATCTTTTATAGATAAAATTTTAAAAAAACTATTTTTTAAATGCCCTAAGTGTCCTAAATGCAAAGAGAATGCTGTTGTCAGTATTGACTATATGTATCATAAATAATTGACTTTTATTGGTATATAAGATATCATTAATATATTATTTTTTACAGTAATTATTTTTTATGAAAAATATATTTATTTTTATACTTTCAATTATTCTGATTTTTATATTTGCCTTTACTTTTATTAAAGTCAAAGAAAATTATAATATAAATTTCAAATATGCAGATAATTCTTTTATAAATTCTAATTATAATACATCAGCAAAAAAAACTATAACAGAAAAAAATACAAATGATATATTCCATTTAGCAGATATAAATGCCCCAAATACAGCAAAACCTATTTTAAATAAAGCAAATGAATACAGCAATTGCATAAGTATTATTATAGATGACAGCGGCAATACATTATATAATTCTGACAGATATTTTTATTTAGCAAATAAATATAATATCACTTTTGCCGTTTTGCCTGATTCTCCTCACAGTATAGATTTTTCTTATGCTGCTTATAGCAATAATGTTAATGTTATTTTGCATATGCCTATGGAGGGAAGCGATTATTTTGGGGAGCAGACTTTAATAAGAAGAGATATGACAAGAGAAGATATTTATGCATTATTAGATTATTCATTTTCAAAAGTTCCTTATGCCAATGGAATGAATAATCATACAGGATCTGTGGCAAGTACTGATGAAAATATAGTTTCTTATATGCTTGAATATGCTAAAAATAATGATAAATATTTTATAGATTCATATACTTCTGCTGGAAGCTTAATATATGATAAGGCTTTGGAATATGGAGTTAAAACGGCTAGAAGATCAGTATTTTTGGACAATAATAGAGATTATGATTCTATAATGAAGCAATGGAGAGAATTAATAGAATTATCCAAAGAATATGGCTTGGCTATTGGCATAGGGCATTATCAAAGTGAGGAAACATTAAATATTTTAGAAAATAATCTTCCTCTTTTAGAAGATAAAGGTATTATGATTGTAGATATAAAAGATATTTTACATTAAAAATAAATAAATTAATAAAATTAGGAGAATGATTTATAATGATTGAATACAGAAATAATATATTAATGTGCGAAGATATTGATATTAGAGAACTTGCTAATACTTATGGAAGTCCTTTCTATATTTATTCAAAGAATGATATTTTAAGCAAAATAAGATTTTTGAAGAATATATTTTCTTCTTTGGATAATGTATTGATAGCTTATGCTGTTAAGGCTGAGAATAATTTATCTATATTAAAGCTTATGGCAGAGGAAGGTATAGGAGCAGATGTTGTATCTATAGGAGAGACTTTGAAATATATAAAAGCGGGAGGAAAGGCTGAGAATGTAGTATTTTCAGGTGTTGCCAAAACTAGAGAAGAAATACAAAAGTCAATAGAACTTAATATAAAACGTTTTAATATAGAATCTATTCCAGAGGCTATAAGAATTAATGATATAGCTAAAGAGCTTAAAAAAAGAGTTAAATGTTCTATAAGAGTTAATCCTAATGTAGATGCTCATACTCATGAGAAAATCACTACTGGTATTAATGGTAATAAATTTGGTATCAGCATAAAAACGATAAAAGAGAATGCTGAATTATTAAAATCTTTGGATAATATAGAAATAGAGTCATTATCAATGCATATAGGCTCTCAAATGACAGATGCTGAACCTTTTTATAAAGCTATTTTGGTTATGAAGGATTTGATAGGTCAAGTTAATAGTATGGGATTTAATATTACTGATATTGATATAGGCGGCGGATATGGAGTAAGATATAATAGAGACCATTCTGGATTTGATTTTGATAAGTTTAAGAGTGAAAGTATAAATTTATTAAAAGAGATGAATTTAAAAGTTACTACAGAGCCTGGAAGATATTTTTTAGCCGAATCTGGTGCTTTGATAATGAGAGTTGAGTATATTAAAGAGGAATTAGGCAGAAAATATGTTATATTAGACGGCGGTATGAATGATTATATAAGGGTGGCTATGTATGATGCTTATAATGAGATATATCCTTTAGTTAAAAAAGATAATGTTTCAAATTATGATTTTGTAGGCCCTATATGCGAGAGTTCAGACTTTTTTGCCTATGACAGAGAAAGCAGCGTATTAGAGCAGGGGGATTATGTAGCTTTACTTGATGCTGGTGCTTATGGATTTAGTATGTCAAATAATTATAATTCAAGACCTTTAATATCACAAATTATGATTGATAAAGATAAGCATTATACAATAAGAAAAAAGCAGACTTTTGAAGAAATGATATCTAATGAAATAATATAATAGATATGTTTAAATTGTATTAAATTTAGTTTCTATATAATGTATATTTATTCTGTATATTTACTATTAAATATACAGAATAATTAAAATTATTAATTTTATATAAACTTTTATAATAAAAGCTTTTATTTAAATGGATATTATATATCAATGCTAAGTAATTAATTTTTATTGGAATTATTAAATATATTTTCTTTTTTACAATATCCGCAAAGAAATTCTTTAAATTTATGTACAGTATCTTTGCTCATAGCATGTTCTATAAGACAAGCTTCTTCATCAGCTATCTTTTCATCTACATTTAATACATTTGTAAGAAAATAGTAGAATATAGCATGTCTTTCAGCAATATCTTTTCCTATAGCCCTTCCTGATTCAGTAAGTTCTATATCGCCATAATGTTCATGTTTGATATGCCCCAATTTTGATAAAGTTTTAATTGCTGTATTAACACTTGCTTTAGAACGTCCTACTAAATCTGCAATATCCGTTATTCTAATAGCTTCTTTAAAGTTTTTTTCTACTTCAAGATTGTAGATAGTTTCTAAATAATTTTCTAATATAGGTGTTATTTCTTGTTTCATATGTAAATGATTTTAATATAAAAATATTATAAGTCAATATTTAAATATATATTTTTTTACCTAATATGAAATATTAAAGTTTTATTATTCAATAAATAAATGACTATTTTAGTCTCAATAAAAAATTTTGACAAAATGTATTTTTTTATTATATTTATTATTGTATATATTGTCTAATTTTACAATAATAAAAATTTATTTTGGTAGATGTAATTATGAATAAAGAACTTATTTACTCAGTTGAAGATGATGATAATATCAGGGATTTAATTAAATATACTGTTGAAGAGGCAGGATATACTATTGAATGTTTTTCAAATGGAAATGATATGCTTGAAGCATTAAAAAAGCAGACTCCTAATTTAGTATTGCTTGATATAATGCTTCCTGATGTGGAAGGTACTGAAATATTAAAAATTATTAGAACAGATTATGCCCATCTTCCTATTAAAGTAATAATGCTTACAGCAAAAACTAGTGAAATTAATATTGTTACAGGGCTTAATTTAGGTGCTGATGATTATATGCCTAAGCCTTTTTCTGTATTGGAACTTCTTGCTAGAATCAAGGCAAATTTGAGAAAGAAAGATGTAAGATTAGACACAGAAGAGCTTACTTTTGGTGATATAAAACTTGTTGTTAAAAAGAGAAATGTATTTGTAGGAGAAAGGCAGGTTATATTAACTCAAAAGGAATTTGATTTGCTTAAGCTTTTAATGGAAAATGCTAATAATGTAGTAGACAGAGAAACTATGCTTGAAGAGGTATGGGGTGTTGATCATACTATGGAAACTAGAACTATAGATATGCATATAAAGTCTATAAGACAAAAATTAGATTTAACTAAAGAAAATATTATAACTGTTAGAGGTATGGGATATAAATTGACAGATGTATAATAATTTTGTTAAAATATGATTAAGAATATATTTTATAAATCATTACTCATTTTGATATTGTCAAGTGCTTTAATGTTTATTGGTATACTGTTTACTGTGCAGTATAATAATATCATATACAGTCAAGTTATGATAGTAAATATTATTGAGATGCTTGAAAAAGAGATTGATTTATATGATGTACAGACTGAAGAGGCTTTTAGGAAATTTGTACTTCAGTCTGATAAGGAAGAATTAAGAATCAGTATAATATCAACTAATGGAGTTGTAGTAGCCGATACTATGACAGATACTTCTAAAAATCCTATGGGAAATCATACTAATAGAAGCGATGTCATAGAGGCTTTACATAGTGTAGAAAATAAGCCTGCTTTTTCTATTAATACCTCCATCAGTCAGAAAACACCTTATATGTATGTATCAAAAAAAATCAAAGCAGATGATAAAAGAGATTATATACTTAGGGTTTCAATCCCAATAGAGTCAGTTAATAAATATTTGATAAGTTTCTTATTTACAGCTGTTATGGTTATAGGGGTTGTTGTTATAATTATGGCTTTGGTACTGCCTTTAATGAGCCGTAATATTATGATTCCTTTTTATATGATAAAAGAAACTTTGGATAATATTTATAATAATAAGTCTCCTACACCGAAAAATCTTACAGGATATAATGATATAAATTCTATTCTTTATGATATAAATGAACTTGCTGTTAGTTTGAATGAGAATATTACAGGTTATCAGACAGAAAGAGAAAAGCTTAATTATGTACTTGAGAATATAGCACAGGGAATTATAGCGGTTAATAAAAATAAAGAAATATTTTTTATTAATCAGTATGCTTTGGATTTACTTGAGATTTCTGATAGTAATATAAAAAAATTAAATGAAATTATAAAAGATGATGATGTAATAGAAAAGATAGATAATGCAATAGAATTCAGCCGATTTTCAAAATTTGATGTTAAAGAACATACTATGGATATAGAAATAAGTATTATACCTATAAGAAATAATGAAAATATATCTGCTTTAATAAAATTTGAAGATGTTACTGATATAAGAAAAGTTGAAATAGAAAAACAGGATTTCTTTATAAATGCTTCTCATGAATTAAAAACACCTCTTACTTCTATAATAGGATATTCTGAACTTCTTATAGCTACAGGAGGAGGTAAAAATCAGGCTGATTTTATAAAAAGAATTAATAATGAGGCATTGAGAATGAAAGACCTTGTTATTGATATGCTTACATTGAGCAGGATAGAAGCTAATTGGAAAGAGACTATTGATGAAGAAATAGATATTAAGGATATTGTACTTGATGTATTTGAAAGCAATAGAATAAAATCTGAGCAGAGAAATATAGATGTTCAATTAGATATTGAATCTGCTGTTATAATGGCTAATAAAGAAAAGATTACTGAAGTTGTTAATAATTTGGTTGATAATGCTATAAAATATACTGATGATGATGGTAAGGTAAATATATACTTAAAGAAGAATGCTGATAAGGCTATATTTTCAGTAAAAGATACAGGATGCGGCATAGCACCCCAGTATTTGAATAGGGTTTTTGAGAGATTTTTTAGAGTTAAAAATAATAAATATTTGAAAGTGCATGGTACAGGTCTTGGACTTACAATAGTAAAAAATATATGTAATTATTATAATGCTGATATACATATTAAAAGTGAAGAGAATGTAGGTACTGAAATGACTGTAGTATTTAATCTGTATAAAAAAGAAGAAGAAACTAAAAATATTGAAAAAAAATAAAAAATAATTTGAAAAATACCCTTGTATAGTATATAATTGTTAGTTAATTATAACAAAGGAGCAGTAAAATGAAAAATATTACTATAAAAATAAAAGGTATGGGATGTCAGAACTGTGTTAAGGCAGTTACTGAGGAATTAAGTGCTTTAGATGGTATTAGCAAAGTTAATGTAAGTTTAGAAAATGCTTGTGCTGAAGTAGAATATGATGAATCTAAAGTGAATACTGATAAAATGTTTGAAACTATAAAAGAATTAGAATACGAGCCTAGTTTATAATGTTTGCTTTTATAGAAGGTAAAGTTCAAATAATATCGGAAGGTGTCATTGCTCTTCTTTGTAATGGTGTAGGATATGAGATTATAGTATCAAAGAAATTAGATGTAAAAAATGATGATAATATAAGATTATATACAAAACTCATACACAGAGAAGATGCTATGATACTTTATGGTTTTTTAACTAGAGAAGAAAAAAATATGTTTAATACTCTGATGTCTGCTTCAGGAGTAGGTCCTAAATTGGCTATGGAGGTTCTTTCTACTTACTCTATAAATGATTTGATGCATATACTTTTTAATAAGGATATAAATTTACTTAAAAAAGTATCAGGTATGGGAGTAAAAAAGGCAGAAAAACTTTTATTTGAGCTTAGAGATAAAATAGAAAAGATTGATATTAGTATTTCTTCATCTGCAATAAGTAATGATAATGAAAGCGATGTAATAAAGGCTTTGATATCATTAGGATTTTCAAATAATGAAGCTGTTAAGGCTCTCTCTTCAATAGAAAATAAAGATAATATGACTACAGAAGATTTGATAAGCAATGCTTTAAGAAATCTAAGCAGTTTATAATTATTTTTTAAAAATAAATAATTGAAAATAACTCATTATAGATATATAATATTACCTAATAGTAATCATTATTAGTAAAACGAAGGGGTATAATCAATGGATATAACTATAAAAAAAGCAGAATTAGAAGATGTTTTTGATATAAGTAAATTGCATGCCATATGTTGGAAAGATGCATATAAAGATATTATACCTGATTCATATTTGAAAAAAATATATTTAGATGATTGGTGCGATGAGTTTGAAGAGGGTATTAATAATAAAACTAGAGAGGCTCATTTAGCATATATTGACGGAAAGCCTATTGCTGTTATTTCTCATGGAAAAAGCAGATGCAATATGGAAGGTTATGGAGAAATAATATCATTATATGTTCATCCTATATATCAGGGTTCAGGCATAGGAAGTGTATTATTAGAACATGCTATAAAATATGTAAAAGAGTCTGGGTATACTAATATATGTCTTTGTGTTTTTGAAAAAAATGAAAGAGCTAAAAAATTCTATGAGAAAAACAGATTTAAAGACTCTGGTAAAAAGAATACTTTAAAAATAGATGATGAAGATATAGCAGAAACTGTTTATGTATATGATTTATAAAAGTCATTAATATATAAAATACCAATGACTTTTATAATATATCAATATTATTTTTCAAATGGATATTTCATTTTCCAGCTTCTTCTTATAGTGTCCATTATATTCATTACTCTTAAAATATCTTCATGAGGCATTTCTTTGCATTCTAATTTTCCATTATTAATAGCATCTGCACATGATAATATCTCATATTCATAACCGCTTATTTGCTTTGGAACTTTTATTGTTTTTACAGCTTTTCTATCTAATGAATAAACTGTAATGCTTTCAGGATTATTAATATTTTTTACTACCATATAGCCTTTATCACCATTTATAACGCCTTCTCTATTTGTTAATGCTGACATAGTACTATTTAATACAGCCATTTTATCATCTTCAAAAGTTAATGTAATGGAGTTTTGTTCATCTACTCCTTTTTTAGTTTTTATGCATGAAGAATCTATTTTTTTTATTTTATTTCCAAATACCATTAAAGCAAAATTGATGGTATATACTCCAACATCAAGTAAAGCACCTCCTGCAAGTTCAGGTTCTATCAATCTAGGAACTTTATTTATAACATATCCTAAATTGGCAGTTAATGAAGTTACATTTCCTATGATTCCGCTTTTTATAGTATCATTGATTATTTGTCTGCTAGGCATATATCTAGTCCAAATAGCCTCTGCAAGTAAAAGTTTTTTCTTTTTGGCAAGTATTAAAACTTCTCTAGCCTGCTTTACATTAACAGTAAAAGCTTTTTCGCATATAACATGTTTATTATTCTCCAAGCATAATTTTATATGTTCATAATGATGTGAATGAGGAGTTGCTATATAAACTAAATCTACTTTTTCATCTTTTAGCATTTCTTCATAAGAGCCGTAAAATTTTTTAAATCCATATTTTTTTGCAAAAGCTTTGCTTCTTTTTATATCTCTTGCACTTACTGCATATGATTGAACTTCCTTCATTTTTGAAATAGTTTTAGCCATAGTTTCTGCTATGCTTCCAGCACCTATAAAGCCTATATTTATTTTTTTCATATTATTACCCCTTATTATATTTGATTTTTTTTACATTATTAAAAATATATTAGAATTTTATTTATTGTCAATATCAATTGAAAATTAGATACTTGAATTTTTATATTTTTATAATATATTATAAACCATTATGGAAGAAAATATAGAAGAAATTAAAGAAAATAATAATACTGATAATCAAAATCAGACTGCTGATTATAAGGAATTTACTGTTTCGCTTTCAAGTATAGATTATGAAGGTCCTTTATCTATACTTTTTGATATGCTTAAAAGAAGTGAAAAGAGTATATATGAAGTTTCAATACTTGAGATTATAGATCAGTTTGTAGAGTATTTAAAAGCTCAGGCTGCATTGAATTTAGATTCTACTGGAGATTTTTTAGTTGTAGCTTCTGAGTTTCACCTTTATAAATCAAGAATGCTTCTTCCTCATGATATGGATGATGATAAATTTACAGATAGGCTTAAATTTGAAATAGTAGAGCAGATGCTTGAGTTTCAAAGATATAAAATGGTTTCTGAGGAGCTTGATAAACTTCAGGATACATCAGACACTATATTTGAAAGAAAGGATACTGAAAGGGTAAAATTCTTCAAAACTGTAAATACAGATGATAATGAAGTAGCTTGGAAGGATATTACTCTTTATGATTTAGTTTATGCTTTTACCAAAGTTCAGTTTGTTCCTGAGACTGATTTAGCTGTTCTTTCTGGAATGTCTAATTTCCATATAGATAATGCTATTGATATGATAAGAATAAAATTATCAGAAACGGCATTTTTTCCTTTTATTACTTTATTTAAAGACGGAGTTACTAAAAGGCAGCTTGTTACATTCTTTTTGGCTATGCTTGAACTTGTTAAAGAAAAAGAAATTCTTCTTAAACAAGAGATGAAGTTTAGAGAGA
>CALXXQ010000026.1 GCA_944392715.1 uncultured Brachyspira sp. | reverse complement strand
TTCTGTTTCATATTTGTATATATCCAAAACATACAATTTATTTATATAAGGATTATTCTCTAATATTCCTAAAGCTCTTTTATCTGTTACAACATCTATAGTACAATCAGCTTTCCATTTTTTTAATGCCCTTATGACAGGAGTCATATGAAGAACATCTCCAAGAGAAGTTTGTTTTATCAAAAGTATTTTCATTATTTAATACACCTTAAAAAATAATATTATAATCATATATATTTTTTTAATAATAATCAATAAAAAACAATAAAAATACTATTAACAGTATTGACTAAAATTACTTTATATAGTATTATTACTACATAAAGTAATTTTAAAGTGTGTTAATAAATTATAAAGGATCAAACATGAAAAAGAATAAAATTATAATTTTAATAGCAATAATAGTATTTGTATTGGTATCATCATTCAGTATCAGCAAAAATAATACGCATAAAATGACTAATGCAGAAAATAATGATGTTATAAAAATAGGTATAAGCCAAATGATAGAACATGATGCATTAGATTTAATTTATAAAGGTATAACTGATGAATTAAATAAATACTATAAAGAAAGCAATAAAAAGATAAAAATAGATTATCAAAATGCTCAGGGAGAACAGGCAAATTGCAATACAATAGCACAAAAGTTTGTTAATGAGAAAAAAGATATTATAATAGCAATAGGCACTCCGTCTGCACAATCAGCTGTAAATCTCACAAAAGATATACCAATAATAGTTTCTGGTATAGGAGACCCTATAGGAGCAAAATTGGTAACTAATTTGAATAAGCCTAATGCTAATGTTACAGGAACTATTAATCTTCCTCCTATAGAAAAGCAAATAGAACTTATGCATAAATTAATTCCAAATGCTAAAAAAATAGGACTTTTATACTGCTCTAGTGAAATTAATTCTGCATATCAAATAAAATTAGCAAAAGAAAAATTAGATTCTTTGGGATTAGAGTATGTTGATTTAACAGTTGCAAATGCCAATGAGATACAGCAGATGATGATAAGTGCTGCAAGCAAAGTAGATGCTATATTCTCCCCTACTGATAATATAATAGCTAATAGTATGGCTAATGTAGCTATGATAGAAGAAAGTGAAAAATTACCTGTTGTATGTGCTGATGCTGGTATGACAAAAATAGGAGGAACTGTAACTTATTCTGTAGATTATTATGATATGGGTATACTTACAGCTAAAAAAACTATAGAAGTTTTGGAAGGAATGAAAGATATAAAAAATATACCATTGGAAACAGTAGATAGTTATAACTTTGTAGTTAATACAAATATGATACAAAAATTAGGACTCAGCATACCTAATAATTTATATAATTAAAAATAGTTCCAAATTTAGATATACTACAGAAATTAGGCTTGTAATTATGCAAGCCTATAATTTTTTATAATATATTATCTAGCCTCTTTGAAAAAATGTTCTTCTACTCTTATACAAATTTCATGATATATTGCCTCATGATATTCCTGAGATATATGAGTTTCTTTTGCTGGAGCCTTGATTGCAATATCAGCCATTTCTGCGAGTTTACCACCATTTTCATTTGTAAAAGATACAATTTTTATTCCCATAGCCTTAGCAAGCTTAGCTGCATAAATAATATTTTTAGCATTGCCAGATGTGCTTATAGCAAAGAATATATCTCCTTTATCTCCAAAGCCAAGAAGCTGCTGAGCAAATACCAAATAAGGCTCTTTATCATTAAGATATGCACTTGAAAGCCCCAAATGAGAAGTTAAAGCAACAGCTCTTAAAGGAGATTCCAAATTATCAGCAATATAATTTCCATCATCAAATTTCAAAAGTTCTTTTCTTATATTCTCATCAATTGGGCGCTTCTTCAAAAAACTTTTTAATAATTCTCCCGCTATATGTTCGCTATCGCATGCACTTCCGCCATTTCCTGCTATTAAAACTTTATTTCCTCTCTCATAGCATTTTATTGTTTCATTTATAGCAGATTCAATATTATCTTTTATGCCTTCCAATTTAGGCAATCTATTTATCAACTCTTCTATCATATAACTTTCCTTAAAATAAATATTATTCCGAAGCACCATAACTGGAAAGAAATTCTATCAAAGTTTCTGGTTTTTTATAATTCTCTTTAACATAAGCAAGTACAGTTCTTCCATTCTTATCTTTATTATTAATATCAATTCCATTATCACATAGTATTTTTGCAACAGGAAGCATATTTTCACTTTTATCAGCAGACATAAAAACCATCACCAAAGCATTATATCCGTCTTTATTAACAGCATTAATATTTACTTTATAATCTACCAAAGATTGAACTATATCTTCAGATAATCTATATGAAGCAGCATGCAAAGCAGTTTCTCCATAACTATTATAAGCATTCACATCAGCTTTTGCCTTTAATAATATTTTTACAATATCAGTATGCCCTCCCATTGCCGCCATTATCAATGCAGTATATCCAACCTTATCAGAAATATTAACATCAGCATTAGAATTAACCAAAAGCCTTACAATAGCACTATGTCCATGATGCGATGCAAGCATTAAACCAGTAACACCATCTTCAGATACAACATTTACATTGACTTTACTATTTATAAGAGCAACTACTGTATCATATTTTCCTTCTTCGCATGATTTTAGAAATTTAGTTTCTGTATCTGTAAGTGCATAAGAAATATTAAAAAACACTGACAAAATTATAAAAATATAAATAATTTTTTTCATAAACAACCTATTATTAATATAGTTATATATATAATATCATTAAAATAATATTTGTAAAAATAAAAAAACAAAAAATATACAATGCCGCAATATAATAAACCAATTATATAATATTATCAATACTTTTTTTATATATAATCATAATACATAAGTATTTGTTATATTATTTCCAATAAATTAGAATAAAATAGTAAATTTTGATATTGACATTAGAGTGAACTCCAATGTTATAATAACTCATAATTAATAAGTTATAAAATATAATTTAGATTTAAAGGAGATAAATTATGACTATAGCAGAAGTTAGCAAAAAAACAGAATTATCTACTGATACTCTAAGATATTATGAAAGAATAGGAATAATACCAGAAGTAAAAAGAAGCGAAAGCGGAATAAGAAATTATAGTGATTATGATTTAGGCTGGATAGAATTTTCAAAATGTATGAGAAATTCTGGCATGTCTATAGAATCAATAATAGAATATATAAAATTATATAATAAAGGCGATGCTACATTAGAGGCAAGAAAACAGCTTCTAATAAGTCATAGAGATGCAATGCAGGAAAAATTAGATGAACTTCAGTCAACTGTAAACAAACTGAATAAAAAAATAGAAAATTATGAACATCAAATGGCTGTAGATGAAAAAGATATGCTAAAAAAGAAGGGAGATAAAGAAGATTAATAATACAAAGGATGAATATTAATGAAGATGAAAAAATATTTTTTAAGCCTATTAGTTTTTGCTATTACAGCATGCAATTTAGTTTATGGAGATAATACAAATATGAATACTTTAAATAATACAATCAATTTAAAAATAAATAATAAGGAATATAAATTAATACTTTATGATAATCAAACAGCAAAAGAATTTTTATCTATGATGCCTTTAACTATAACAATGAATGATTTAAATGCTAATGAAAAATATCATAATTTAAATAAAACTCTTACTACGCAATCTTCAAGAGGAGGAAGCATAAAAACTGGAGACTTTATGCTTTACGGAAATAATTGCTTAGTACTTTTTTATGAAAATTTTTCAACATCTTATAGTTATACAAAAATAGGCTATATAGAAAATACATCAGGACTTAAAGATTCGCTTGGAAAAGGAAGTGTTGAAATAACTTTTAGTGCTAATTAAAAAATATTCAAATCACTATTGACATTGGAGTGCACTCTAATGCTATAATTTTCAAACAGTTATAATTAATTATTAAACTTTATAATTTTAATTAAAAGAGTTTATTATTTTTTAATTATCAGAAGTAGGAGTTAATAATGAAAAAAGTAAAATTAAACAATGGTATTGAAATGCCTATATTAGGTTTTGGAGTTTTTCAAATACCTGATTATAAAGAATGTAAAAAATCAGTAATAAATGCAATTGAAGCAGGATATAGATTAATAGATACTGCTTCTGCTTATAATAATGAAAAAGCTGTAGGAGATGCCATAAAAGAAAGCGGAATTGATAGAAAAGAATTATTCATTACTACTAAATTATGGATAAGTGATGCTGGATATGATAATGCTAAAAAGGCTTTTGAAACTTCTATGAATAAATTAGGTTTGGATTATTTGAATTTATATTTAATACATCAGCCTTTTGGGGATTATTATGGTTCTTGGAGAGCTATAGAAGATTTATATAATGAAGGAAAAATTAAAGCTATAGGCGTATGCAATTTTTATCCTGACAGATTATTGGATTTTGTTATGCATAATAAAATAACTCCTATGGTAAATCAGATTGAAACTCATCCATTTTTCCAAAGAGAAGAAGATAATAAACTTATGAAAGAGTATAATATTCAAATACAATCTTGGGGGCCATTTGCTGAAGGCAGAAATAATATGTTTACTAATGAAGTGCTTAAAAAAATAGCTAGTAAACATAATAAAACAGCAGCACAAGTTATATTAAATTGGCTTATAAAAAGAAATGTTGTTGTTATAGCAAAAAGTGTACACAAAGAAAGAATAATAGAAAATTTCAATGTATTTGATTTTGAATTAGATGATAATGATATGAAAGAAATTTCTAAACTTGATACTAAACAAAGTTTATTCTTATCTCATACGGATATTGAAACAGTAAAATATTTATGTAATTATAAAATTTAATAACTTATAATTTCTTATATAAATTTCATCTTGGAAAAATTACTCAATTTTTTAACAATATATGATAGGCTTAAATTTTATAAAAGGAAAATTATGAAAAATATTTTTATAAGTTTTTTATTGATTTATATAACAGCATTAATTTTTAATAATAAAGCAGAGGCAAATAATATGAAAGATAAAGTAAATTTTAATTTCAATACAAAAACTGTTAAATTAAATAATGGATATGAAATACCTTTAAATGGAATAGGAACATATAGTCTATTAAATGATGTTTGCTATAATTCTATTCTTTATGCTTTACAAAATGGGGTAAGATTAATAGACACGGCATATATATACCGAAATGAAGAAGAAGTTGGAAAGGCTGTAAGAGATTCTAAAATTGACAGAAAAGATATTTTTATCATTACAAAATTATATCCTAATCAATATAATAATGCTGAAAAAGCCATAAATGATGCATTAAAAAAACTAGATATAGGATATATTGATATGATGCTTCTTCATCACCCTGGAAGTAATGATGTTGAAGCATATAAGGCCATAGAAAAAGCTATAAAAGAAGGAAAGATTCGTTCAGCAGGTCTTTCTAATTGGTATATAAAAGAATTAAAAGACTTTCTTCCAAAGATAAATATAATGCCTGCTTTAGTACAAAATGAAATACATCCATATTATCAAGATACTGAAGTAACAGAATATATTCAAAGTTTAGGTATAGCTGTTCAAAGCTGGTATCCATTAGGAGGCAGAGGATATCAAAAAGAACTTTTAAATGATGAAGTATTAAAAGATATAGCAAAAAAATATAATAAATCAGTTGCTCAAATTATATTAAGATGGAATTTACAAAGAGAAATAATTATAATACCAGGCTCAAGCAACAGAGAGCATATAATAGAAAATACAGAGTTATATGATTTTCAATTAAGCGATGATGATATGAAAAGAATATCAGAATTAAACCGTAATGAAAAACATGATTGGTATTAAAAATTAATTAGATTACAAGGAATAGTTTATGCATAATAGAAAATTAGGAGATTTAGAAGTTTCCGCAATAGGATTAGGATGTATGGGATACGGTATAGTATATGATGAAAATTATGATAAAACAGAATTAATATCACTTATACATAAAGCTGTAGAATTAGGTATTAATTTCTTTGATACTGCAGAAGCTTATGGGCCATACAAAAATGAAGAAATCGTAGGAGAAGCATTAGAGAAATACAGAGATAAAGTTGTAATAGCTACAAAATGCGGTATAAAAACAGTAAACGGAAAACCTGTATTAGATGCCAAAAAAGAAACTATAAGAACATCGGTAGAAGGTTCATTAAAAAGATTAAGAACTGATTATATTGATTTATACTATCTTCATAGAGTTGATGCTAATACGCCTATTGAAGAAGTTGCAGAAACAATGAAAGAATTAATAAAAGAAGGAAAAATTA
>CALXXQ010000025.1 GCA_944392715.1 uncultured Brachyspira sp. | reverse complement strand
TGATTAATTGCTATCCAATTTTTATCAGGCAGTCTTCTTAATGGTTTGCCTCTATTATCTTTTACAATATTTCCATTTACATCTTTTTCTATTTCATTTGATGAATGAAAATGATAGCATAATACATATTCTTTATTCTTATATTTTATGCTGATATCATTTCCTTTCCATTTAGCAACTTTATTTGTAATTTCTTCATTCATGTCTTTATTAAAAGTTTTATTGGCATAAGCATCAGCATTTCTTACATAATCAAATAAACGCATAATTACAAGTTCTTTTCTTGTATTGCTCATAATCTCATAAATATCTATTAATACATTTTTGTTTTCTATATTAATATCTTCTAAAACTTTAGATTTGGCACATTCATTTATTAAATCTATAATTAATTCATAGTTATTAAAATCGTCTTTATTAAAAATATCAATTAAATTTTTAGATGTATCATTATTAAGTTTATGTAAAGAATATATTATATATGCTTGTAATATTTCTTTATATTCACTGCTTCCACTATTTAAAAGTTCTTCAGATATTTTATATGATAATTCATAGTATTCTATATCTACTGCGGTTTTTAATATATGAAATTTTAAATTATTATGATTAATATAATAAAAATACAAATCATATAAAAAAATTTTATCCATATCATGTTTTATATACTTTTTCATTTCATTCATAATTATAACAGAATTTAATGTTCTTCCTATATCTACAACATTTATAGTATGAGGATTATTTTCTTTATACTCTGATATGTATTTTTTAAAATATAATATTGCTTGGCGTGCATTTTCTTCATTTTCATTCTTTTTATATGTACATATAGCTGCAATTCTATAAAAATCAGGATTATCATTATTATTATTTTTTATTAATTCTATACATTCATCATATTTTTTATCATCTATATAAATATTAGTAAGATTTTCTACAGCAAAATTAGTAAGAATATTTTTAGGTCTATCTTTATGTATTTCATTCAAATATATTTTTCCAGTTTTTATGATTTCTTTATATAATGTCATTGCTTTATTTTTGTAAGATACATCATTTGATATTCTATATCTATCAATGCAAGCATTTGCCAAATTAAGCTGAACTGCTATTAATGATATAAAAATATTATTATAAGAGTAATAGCTCCATCTATATATATAAATATCTTCTTCTACATAGTTTCTTTTTTTTAATACACTAATAAGATATTCAAAATCTTTTATTTCTTCATCATATTCATAAATTAATTTGTTTATATCATTTTTGTTTTTATTAATTCTATAATATTTTTCTAAGAACTTATTTAATTTAGGTTTTATGTTATTGTTTGCTTTTTCATTTGTATTATACATCTTTTTTGTTACAACACTATAAAATATACCTATGTATTCAAAGTCATTATTAAGTAATTTATTTTTTGATAAATTATATGAATATTCAAGATATTCATTATTTGCAATTAATCTTGTTAATGCTTTTTTATTATTAGGGTCTTTTTTTAATAATTCTTCTGCAACTTTACTAGCTTCTATTTTTGCATCCAAATTAACTAAACAAAATATTTTTAATTCATATATTAAATTATCTGTATCTATATTATTTTTAGTATTATAATTTTCTATTTTTGATATCGTATTAAATAATATTGGATAATACACTGATTTAGGTAATATTTGAGATGTAAGATTTATATATTGTAAAAACAATCCTAAAGTTATTTTGTTTTCTAAATATTCATCTGATATTTTTTCTAATATAGATTTTATATCTACTTTATTTAAATCATATTTTTTAAATAATTCTGTTAATTCTTTTTCATCAAATTCTAAATATGGATATTCCATTTTTGTTTCTCCTTTTTGTAAATTATAAACTTAAGCCACTATATTTAAATCAATTAGCTTTTTTATACCTATCGTAATATTTATCTATACTGTAATTCATTTTGAAAAACTCTTCATACAAATCAACATCATCATCAAATAAACTATTTGAGTAAATATATTTATTATCAATGTTGTTAAAAAATCTGCCTTTAGCATCAAGCATTATATAGGAGGAAGTCATGTTATCATTGTTTTCACTATACATTATTCTTTCATTTTCTGCATGAGTATTTAGAAAATAGTTAAACTCTTCATTACTTATTAAAAGTTCTTTGCAGGAATTAAGATTTTCTATAGGGAGTACCTGAAATATTTTCCATTTGTTTGGAAGGGCTTTTTCTATAAATGAGTTTAGATTTTCTTTGTAATTGTATCTATTAACAACAGTATTTATCTTTAGAGCTTTTCCGCTTTCTTTAATTTTGTAAGTTAAATATAAATATTCTTCTTTTGTTATAGGTTTGCTGTTTTTTACACTTCTTCCTATTTTTATACAAGTTTCTTTGTCTAATGAGTCTATGCTTAAACCTATAACATCGCAGCATTTTAAAGTTGTTTTTAGTATAGAGTTATCCTTTAAAAACATTGAGCCATTGCTTACTATGCTTAGTATATGTCCTTGTGATTTTAGATAATGCAATAAAGGAATATAGTTCTTGTATATAGTTGGTTCACCGCCTACTAAGTTTATATAGTTAAAAGGTTTTAACTTTTCAGCTATTTTGAATAAATTTATATTACAAGAATCTTTTGAAGCATAACAGAACTTGCAATGCATATTGCAGTTATTGATGAAATGCCAATTAAGTTTTAATTTGTAAAAAATACTCATTAAAATACCTCCGAAATTAAACTCGAAATATATTCAAAGATATTTTGTTGTACAGTATTTCTTACTACTTCTTTTAATAGTATAGTATATTATTTAATAATAGTCAAATAAAAAATTATAATTCCACTAATGTATATACAAATATTTTTATAAATTAAATCTTTTAAGAGTAAAATTATCATCTAATTTAAAATTTTTATCTGTAATGGCTTTCATAGCAATTTCCCCTAATACAGTAGCAAATTTAAATCCATGACTAATTCCAGCAAATAATAATATATCATCATTTAAAAAATCTATAATAAAATCTTCATCTGGACTCATAGGATAACTGCATGATTTTCCTTTTATGAATTTTCCTATATGAGGCATAAATCTTTTTGCATGTTCCCCTACTTCATTTTTATCTTCTTCTATTTCACCAAAATCAACTCTCTCCTCTCTTTTATTATAGTACTGACCTGATAGATTTTTTCCTATCTTAAAACCATCTCCTGCATTAGGAAAACCATAATAATGATCACTATCTATTTCAAATGTGAAAGCAGGGAGTTTGCCGTAAGTATAAACATCGCTTTCCCACCATGAAAATATTTTTCTTTTTTTATATATAGGTATGCAAGGAAGCGGAATAATTTTTAATAATAAATTTAATATTTCATCTGTATAAGTTCCAGCGGATAATACTATTTTTTTTGTTTCAAACTCATAGTCTTTTGATATTATAATGTAGGAATCTTTTGTTTTTTTTATTTCTTTTATTTCACTTCCATAAAAAGCTTTAGCTCCAAATTTTTGGGCATCTTCACTTGATCTTATCACAGATTTATCACTATATACATAACCTGTATTTTTCTCATAAACTCCAATAAAATCATCTGGAACAAAAAAACTATATCTATTTTCAATTTCTTTTTTATCTATAATTTCACAATCTAAATTATAATCTTTAATACTATTTAATATATTAATCATGAACTCAGAGTCTTTATGTCCTATATTTATAACACCAACTCTTTCAAACATTTTTGTATTAGTTTCTTTTTCAAACTCTCCCCACAAATCAAACGCTCTTTTAAGCATAGGTATATATTTTTCGCCTTCACCATATGCTATTCTAAATATTCTAGTATCCCCATGATAAGAACCTTCATTATGAGAAGGAGCATACAAATCCACCATTGCAGTTTTTAATCCTGATTTAGAAAGATAGTATGAAGCAAAAGCTCCTATTGTACCTATTCCAATTACGCAAACATCAAATTTTTCCATTTTTTATACCTCAAAGTTTTTTAACATATTAAACTATTTTTATAAATAGTAAAGTATTTTTAATAAAAAAAGAGGCAATTAAATTAATAACTGCCTCTTTATTTTATATAATGAATTTATTATTCAAATATTGTTTTGTATTCGTCTTTTAAATAAGGCTTGATTTCTTCTGTTGGTATTAATACTCTAGTTTCACCTATAGCATAAGGTCCGATTTCGTATATTCCCCAAGTAAATACTAAACCTTTTGATGTCAAATAGAAATTGTTGTTTTCTAATGTGAGTTCATCTAATCCGAAATAAGAATTAGCATCTCTGCCTTCTATTT
>CALXXQ010000024.1 GCA_944392715.1 uncultured Brachyspira sp. | reverse complement strand
TATTCTCTTCTTTACCTCCTAAGCTAAATCTAGTTGCTTGAACTACATCATATCCTTCTTCTAATTTGGATAAAAATAACGGTAAACTTTCATGTACATTATCTTTATCATTACCATCAACCATGATTACACCATCATAATTGTCTTTCATAGATTCATAAAAACCTTGTTTTAATTGAACACCCTGCCCTCTTTTATCACTTTTATTTATTATTAATGCTTTACATCCATATCCTTTTATAAAATCAGGATTTGAAGAATTATCAGTACTTCCTCCATCACATATATAAACATCACAAATATTAAATATATTACATTCCCTCATTTTATTCATTTGAGATATAAATCTATCACCTTCATTTATGATAGGTATTAATAGTGAATATTTATTTTTCTTTTCAAAAAATATATATTTATCATAGTTAGGTATTTTTAATAATTCTTCACTTTCTAATTGATAAACCATATTTTATCCTTAATAAATTATCTTTTTTTAAGTTTATATTTTATTTGTTTTAATATTCTTATAGTTCCAATATCATAAATAAATGCTATAAATGATATTAAAGATAGAATACTTATTGGCATAATTGGATATATATATCTATAAAGAACAGATGGTGTAAATATTATTACAATAATTGATGTTGCTAATGATGAGAAAGATACACTAAATATAAATATTAATAAATTAGAATTATCAGTATTTATAGTATTATTTTTATATCTTATCAAAATTAAAATTAAAGATATAAAAAATATAATTAAATTCAATATAGCAAAATATAAAGCTTTTAATCCTGGAAGAACTTTATATAAAAAATTATATATACTTTCTTTAGTTTTACTCAGTGTTATTGACTTATGATCCAATGAATTATAAAAATCCTGATTAATCCATTTAGGATCATCTTTATATTGTATACTTTTAGAATTATGCTTTATATTTTTTTCACTAATATTCAAAAATGCTTTAACAAATCCAAATATATGATTAATAAAGTGATTAGGATATTTTATTATATATTTCAACCATACTGATTTGAAATTATTATATTTTATCCAGCCTTTCATTGGTCTATCTAGCATCCAAGGAGAGGCTAGATTATCTGCATTTAGTCTATCACTATTATAAGTGCTTTTTAAATCTTCAAAATTTTTATTGTAGCTATACCATTCTTTAGGTATTAAAGAATCATCATCAGATAGTGTAGAACATGCTGCTATGTGAAGTAAGAATAAATGATTTGCACAATAATTCCATTCTTTATTTTCTGTATTATTATCTATAACTATTAATGGGAATGATTTTACTATAATAATCATAAATATAGCTATTATTAATATATAATTAATAAAATAAAATATATATTTCTTTGTAGGTATGTTTTTTAATATTAATTTATGAATTATATAAATAAATATTGGATAAGTAGTTACTATAAAATTATGTCTCCATAAAGTACCTAAAATTATAAATATAATTGAAATAATAAATATTGTTTTAGATATTTTATTATTTTTATTATAACAAATTGTAAAAAACAACATTGAATATGAAGCAAATACAAATGATGTTGCCATTATATCTTTGTCATGCAAAATATTTGCATAAAATAAATTAGCTAAGAATGATAATAATAATAGTAATATAGAGAGTTTATTTTTATACTTAACATATATTGCTGTACTTATAAAAAATATTCCAGTATAAAATAATATTAAACTTGATAGTAATGTATAATAACTATGATATCCAAATAGTTTATATAAAAGTCTTAAAAATAATGCTACAATTACAGGATGATAATTACCCATTTTTCCAGTATAAGCATCATTCATACTAACAAATACATCAGATATTTGAAAATAACCAGGAACTACAAGCCAGTAATGAAATATAAAAATAAATATAGTTGTTAATAGTATTATTAAAGGATAAAAATCTTTTTGATTATTATTTTCAATAATAATATGATTACATATTTTTTCTTTTAAATACTTACTATTAATATAGTTAAAATATATTAATAGTAATATAAACAATATAGAATATATAATTAATTTATTTACAATTAGATTATAATATATAAAATATTTTTCTTGATTATTAATAGGAGAATCCGATATAAATGAAGTCCATTTATCATTTTCTTCACTGATTTTAAATTCTTTAATATTGGCATATTCTCTAAAAACTCTTTCTATATCGTAAGATACAAAAAATATTTTATTTACTAAATTATTCTCATCATATTCTATAGTAGCACTATAATTATAATTTGTTATTAAATTATCATTTGTATTATAATCAATAATTTTTTCATCATTAAACTGAACAACTTCTTTAGTATTGTCATTAATGATAATTGTATCTTTAAGTGTTATATATTTAATTTCAGCTTTTTTTGTTTTTAATGTTGGTATATTTAATAAAAATATTCCTGCTGCTATAAATATTATAATTAGTATAAATAAAATTTTATTTCCTTTTAAAAAGCAATTATATATATGAAGTAATTTATTATTTTTCATAAATCACTCCATAGCGGACTGAAATAGATAAAATTTTTTTGTATGTTTAGATTAATTAGTTTATAGAATATAAATTTATGCTTGTTGCTTGTTGCTTGTTGCTTGTTGCTTGTTGCTTGTTGCTTGTTGCTTGTTGCTTGTTGCTTGTTGCTTGTTGCTTGTTGCTTGTTGCTTGTATCATTATATATCCTTTAATTAAAAAAAATTATATCACATTTATTTTAATAGTCAATAATGATAAGCTATATTAAATATAGTTTATCATTATATTTTATATATAAAACATTAAGATATTTTTGTTTTTACAATATACTCAGGTCTTTTTTTAGATTCATTAAAAAGATTTGCTAAATATTCACTTATTACAGATAAAGAAATTAATTGAGCTCCACCCATAAAAAGAACTAGTATTATTGTAGAAGCCCAACCCCTAACCAAAACACTAGGATTAAATAAATACAAATAAAATACTCTTAAAGAAAATATAATAGCAATAAATATAGATATTAAACCTAAATACAAAGATATTCTTAATGGTCTTGTAGAAAATGATAGTATACCTGTAATGGCTAATCTTAGCATTTTCTTTAATGTATATTTAGTTTCTCCGGCAACTCTAGCATCTCTTTTATATTCAAAAGCCTTCTGTTCAAAACCAGTCCAACTAATTAAGCCTCTAATATATTTTGGATTTTCAGAAAACTGCTTATATGTATCTATAACTTTTTTATCAATAAGTCTAAAATCTCCTGTATCCACAGGAAATTTAACTTCAGAAAGTAAATTAATGAATCTATAAAACATTGCTGCTGTTATCTTTTTAAAAAATGTTTCTCCTTCCCTTGATACTCTTTTACCATATATAATTGAAGTTTTACTCTCTTCATACATCTTTATCATATCTGGTATAATTTCAGGAGGGTCTTGCAAATCAGCATCTATAATTACTGCTAAATCAGAATTACAATTATTTATACCGCAACTTACAGCAGCTTGATGTCCAAAGTTTCTTGAAAAAGAAAATAATTTTACTCTTTTATCATTATTATTAAGTTCAATTATTATTTCTTCTGTTCTATCCTTACTACCGTCATTAATAAATATAAATTCTGTTTCATAATCTTTTATTTCTTTTGATACATTATTTAATCTATCATATAATATAGGCAAAGACTCTTCTTCATTGTAACAGGGTATAATAAAACTTAATAGCATTGTAAAATATCTCCTAATTACTAGAAAAATAATTATTCACTTTTGAATTCATTAAATCATAGGATTCAAATATATAAATAGTATATCTATCTGTTTTATATAAAATATCTGATCCTTCCATACTCTTTGCAATATTTGATTCAAGTTCATTTGCACTAAAAATACAGAATATTTTTCCCGAAGGAATTTCAGTATTATGCTTAACAAGTTGTAGCCAATGGTAAATTTCATTAACATTGGTAAGAGTATTTATATTTTCAGGATTCCAATGATAAATTTCTAAACCACTGTCTGATAATTCTGTCAAAACATTTGCATTCCAAAAAGTAGCATATCCATAATGACATCCATAATCTTTTAAAGTATTTGAGATAGTAACAAATTCATTTTTAGTTCTATAACTTGGATTAGAATATATTAATAAACCAGATAATAGAAAAAATACTAAAATTCCAATCGCAAAAATTTTATAATAATTTGTTGTTTTTAGTATCGATATTTTATGTTTGATAAAAATAATTATTATAAGATAAGTAAAAATTACTATTGGTATATTATATCTATCAGCATATCCCATAATCGCAAAACTATAAATACCTAAAAAACTAATATTTGCTGCTACAAAAAATAAAGTCAGTAATTTTTCTTCGTTAGAATAATCCCTATTTTTTAGTATGTCTATAATACTCACTATAAGAATACATATTGTTATAAAACATATAAAATTAGGCAATAATGAAATAGAAAATATTTTCACTCCATCTTGAAATCCCAAAGATATAAAATATCCATTTATTACGTTTATTAAAGGTTCTAATGAAAAAGTTTTGAATATAATATCATTCTGTGATGGAAAATAATATATCTTACTAAAATATCCAGAATTTATAAGATATCCGATAATTGATGAAAATAATAATAATATAGTTTCAATAAAAACAATGTGAAAATAATGTGAATTATTAGTATCTATATATATTATTTTATTGCTTCTAAAAAATATACCTTTTTCAACACAAAATAGGTATCCTGATGAAATAAATAATGGTATATATAAAATTAAAAGTTGTCTTAATCCTCCCATTCCAGCTAATAATGCTATAATGCATGAAATGAAATTCAAAATAATAAAATATTTTTTATATTTTAAATTATTATAAATTCTTGAACTTAATAATATTAATCCTAAAGTTATAAACGATATAGAAATATGAGGAATATAATAAGATTTTAATATTACAAAGAAAAAATATTCTTTAGAAAAAGGAGTTAAAATTATTATTGCAAACAAAGCGATATAAACTTTATCTAATTGTAATTGTTTAGCTAAAAATATACCACTTATTAACATAATAATTAACAATAATGTAGCTCCTACAACCCTTACATTATTCCAGCTATCAAATAAATAGAATAATGGAGCAAAAATAAGTTGTGTATTTAAAACGCGTAGTTCGGTAGAATAATACCAATTCGGAGATACAATATGATGTTCCTTTGCCAATAAATTACTTAATATAAGTTCACTTGCAGCATCTGAGTCTGGAAAATTGTTATAATTTAATTTTAAAAATATTACGTAATATGCTATCAATATTAAAATTAAAGCAAAAAATATACGAGTTACTATTTTTTTATCAAATAGTTTATTAATAATATTGGTTTTTAAAGTGTTTATATAATAAGAGAGAGAAACTAATATCAAAATAGATATTAAATATATATAAATATTAAATTTGATTTTTAAAGTATAATTAATATTTTCTATCTTTTCATCATACTTAAATTGTTTATCAGAAATTAAATTCCCAAAAGGAGTTCCATTATTATCATACATTTTCATTTCTTTAAGAAAAATGTTTTCTTCTAAGAATTTATTTATATTTGGATATACTCCATAAATATCACTATGCTTAAAAACTTTACTATAATATTTAATTCTAAAACCATAACTATAATTTGTAATTGCTTCATTTGTAAATATGTAATTAGTAATATTTTCATTATTAACTAATTTATTATTTATAATAAATAGTTTTTTAGTATCTTCTATATTAAATCCATTTAATTCTAAAGTTCTATCTATATTTAAATTAAAATCTGATAAATATCCTATTCTAGTTTTATTTCCTAATATAAAAAAAGTTATCAAAAATAATATACAGATTGACAATATAGAAATATATATATTAAATAGAATTTTTTTATTTATCATAAATCACTCAATAGTGGACTGAAATAGATAAAATTTTTTTGTATGTTTAGATTAATTAGTTTATTAGAATGTAAATTTAGGCTTGTTGCTTGTTGCTTGTTGCTTGTTGCTTGTTGCTTGTGTCATTATATATCCTTTTATTAAAAAAAATTATATCACATTTATTTTAATAGTCAATAATAATAAACTATATTAGTTAAATATTATTCTCAATATAATATTTATTATCGGTAATATGGAAGTAATAATATAATTTTTTTATTTCATTATAAAATATTTTATAGTAAAAAATCTATAAAAATATACTTCAGATATATTTTTACATCATAATTCTAATCAATAAATATAGACTAAAAGATAGCTAACTTAATTACTTAATAATGAACTTTATTTTTTATTCTTAGCAATATATTTAAAAAATATAGAGTTATCAATATCCTGGCAAGTTATCGTTCTCAAAATCCAGTCATTTTTTGTATTTTCATTAAAAGTTTTCTTTACAATATTATTATCATTTGATATTCCAATTTCAATGAACAAAGATATTTGATTTTCAAAATATATAATATTTTTATAAGAAACAAAAATAAATAATAGTATTATTATATTTTTCTTAATAGATTTAATATTCATATTTTTATAAAAATATTCTATTAATAAAAATGACAAGAAAAATACAGCTGTTAAATTTGTTCTGCTAAAATTATGATCTTGGGAATATCTAATCATAGAAACAAATATAAAAACGAATATTGATGTGTAAAATATATAATTATTTTTATTGTTTTGATATAATAAAATCATAAGTATACCAAAAGATAATAAATAATTAATAAATAATATTATATAATTATGTTTTGTAATCAATATTTCAAATCCATCACTCATAGTATCTATGGAAGATAAATAGAGAAATAATATTGGAAATATTGATATAGTTGATAAAATATTTTCTATACTAAATATATTTTTAAATTCTATTAGTTTATTTGATTTTATATCTATTATCAGCTTAACTAACATATAGGGTAATATACCGATAATTGCATATGGAGAATAAAATACTATTGAAAGTCCTAAAAAAGCAAAATTTGAAGAATTTTTCTGATATAAAAATAACATACACATAATCCATATCGCTATAGATTGATTAAATAAATGTGAAATTTGTAATGACATTGAAGCATATTCTATATATATACCTCCTGCAAATTGAGGAATAAAACCAAAGAACGTAAATATAAATAAAGATACTATTATATATTTGTTATCTTTTATATTTAAAAAGTTAATCATTAATATAAAAAATATTAATATACCAAAAGATGACCATAATATTAAAGTAAATAAACCCACTTTCAAACCAAATAATTTCCCGAACAATGACGGTACCAACCAATGTGCAAAATAATACACAACTCCATAACCATTTTTCGGATATATTATGGGCCAAGAAAAATTTATCAAATCTCTAAATAATGCATTTCTCCCTCTTCTCATATCTATAGATTGAGGAAATATTTCACCTATTCCAAATACAACAATAAAGGATACTATAATAAATAAAATTAATATAAAAACTAATAAATTGATTTTATACACTATATTATAATTTGATATAGTATTTTTTATCATTAAAAATAAAACTATTAATAATACTAAAATCAAAGGTATAGAAATATAATATTTAGTCCATCCAAAAAGAAATATAATATATGGAATAATCAAATATAAATACCCCAAGATTAAAAATATAGAAATATTTAATTTTATTTCTATATTATAGATTTTATTTTATTTTTATTAGTTATATACAAATATATTAAAAAAAATATAAAAATATTTATATAAAAAATATTTTTTACTTTTAAAGAATAAGCAACATTATCAATCTTATCAAATTCTATTATTTTACTTGAAATCAAATTCCCAAAAGGACTTCCTACATTATTCATATATATTTCTTCTATATAAATATTATCTTCAATAACTTTATTGGTATCTATATAAATACCATATATATCACTATGTCTGAAAATCTTATCATAATATTGTATTTTAAAGCCATAACTATATTTTATTATATTATTATTTGTATAAATATAATTTATTAAAGACTCATCATCAGTAAAATCATATCTATTAATATTATTCAAATTATTTAATTCTAAAGTTTTATCTATGTTTAAACTTAAGTTTGAAATATAACATATTCTTGTTTTTTTTCCAAAAATTGAAAAAACTATTAAAGTTATAAAAGCTAATATTAATAATGAAATATATATTCTTATGAACAATTTACTGATTTTCATAAATCATTCCATGATAATAAAAATATTTTTGCAACAATTATAAATTTGTTTAAGAAAGTAAAACTTTTGAATATATAGAAATGTTTATTTATTTGTTGCATAAGATTATCCATAATTTCACATATAATTATATTATAAATAAAAAAATAGTCAATTTAATTTATACCGATATTATATTTTACGAGTCTTACTAAAGGCTAACTTAAATATCTTATTTAATAATTTAAAATTTGACGAAAAGCCTTTTATCTTTGAAGGAACTTCATCTTTAGGATAAAATCTATTTGTTGGTATTTGGCAGGATCTATAACCAAGTTTTTTAACATGTACTAATGGATAATAACAATATTCATATGTGTTAAAATCTTCTCTAAACCAATCCATTCTTCTATCTAATATATATTTCCTAGAAAATCCCTTATAACCATTACAAACATCATCATAATGAAAGCCAGAAGTTAAACTTATAAGCGGAGAAGCTATTAATCTTATACCAATATTTCTTAAAAATGGAGTATTCTCTTCTTTACCTCCTAAGCTAAATCTAGTTGCTTGAACTACATCATATCCTTCTTCTAATTTGGATAAAAATAACGGTAAACTTTCATGTACAT